>CAXNKP010000076.1:0-8223 GCA_964202815.1 Stagnihabitans sp.
CCCCAAGATACAGGCGCGGGCTAGGGCGCGAGAGGCTGACGATATGGGCCATAAACGCAGCCCCATGTCCTTGACCGCGCGCAGATGGGGCAAGGAGCATCAGACCAAGATAGGCGTCCTCGGGCAGGGGAAAGCCAAAAGACAGCTCAGCCACGCCAGACAGTTTGTCATTCAAAAACAGCCCCAAGCGCTGCGACCGCGCCGGATCGCAGTTGGGCGGGCAGGCGGTGAAGACCTCTTCAACCTGTTGCTCGCCGGGGTCGTGGCCCAGCCAAAGCTGGTAGTAATCCGCCGCCTGCGCCAGCAAGTCGGCCACGGCATCGCGGTCTTGCAGCGGATCAAGCGGGCGGATCAGTGTTTGGGGCATGGAGGTGCACATGGCGTAGGTTCGGTCATGCCGCTTGGTTTCTGCGATGGTGCAGTTTCAGCGGTCATCGGATCAAGCGCTCGAGCGGGTCATAGGTCAGGCCTTGGGTCCATGCCACTTGGGCCAGACTGTCAGGCTTAAAGCGGATCTTGCGATTTTGCAGATCACTTTGGGTGAAAAACCGCCGCTCTGTCACCACCCCCGCCGGATCGCGCCAATCGGCTGCCAGAACGCCGCCCGTGAGGGTGCAGTGAAAGAAGACCTCAACCTGATGAAAGCCACTCGCCGGATCGTGAAACTCGTTGATCAAGGCGGGGGCGCCCACGCTGACCAGCAGGCCGGTTTCCTCATAAACTTCGCGCTTGAGATTGTCTGGCAAAGAGGCCCCGGCCTCGACCCCGCCACCGGGCGCGCACCACAGATCAGACCGTCGATCTGGAAAGGCATTCACCAGCAATAACGCTTCGCCCTGCAAGATCAGGGCACGGGCGGCAAGGCGAGGTGTTTTTGGTTTCATGCGCCAAGGCTAAAGCTTGGCGCATGAATGTCCAGCCCCTAGGCGAGAGCGGCCCTGCCTTGCGGACTGCGCCCTGACCAAAGCAGACACAGCGAGCCCATCAGAATAAGGGCAACACCTGCCCAGATATTGCCCTCAGGCCAATAGCCAAAGGCCAGACCATAGATCACAATGTTGCTGATCAACTTCAGATCGTCGAACGGCTGCACAAAGGCCGCATCGCTTGCCGCATAGGCCCACGTCAGCAGGTACTGCGCCGCCATCATGATAATGCCGCCCACCAGCAACCAAGCCAGGATTTGCAGGCTGGGCAATTCAAACCCCGCCTGCAACGACAGGCCCGCATTGATCGGTGTCAGCAGCACCAAAAGCCACAGCGTCACCGTGGGCGCCTGTTCGGTGCGGGTCAGCACCTTGGTCATAAGCGACGAGGCCGCCCACAAGACGGCGGCGGCGACTGGGTAAACCATCGCCGTGGTCAGTCCCGTGGTCCACAAGTTGGCAACGATACTGGCCCCGCCAAGCCCCACAACCGCCGCAATCCAGCGCGGCGGGGTGACGGTTTCGCCCAAAAACACCTTGGCCCCGATCAGCACGAAAATGGGCGAGGTCATCACCAAAGCAATCACCTGCCAAATCGGCGTGCCCGAGGCGAGGCTCATCACAAAGGCCTGCACCCCCAAGGCCGACAGGATAACGCGGATCCCATGCAAAACGGGGCGGCGCGTGCGCAGTTTGCCCAACCCCTCGCGCAGCACGAAGGGCAGCGAAAAGGCGGTGGCGATGGCATATTGCCAGAAGGTGTCAGATTGCGGCTTAAAGCCCAACTGGGCGGTGATCACAAACGTGATGGCATTGGCTGCGGCAAAACAGATGCCGGCCAGCACCATAAAGCCTGCGCCTTTCAGAAGGTTGGTCTGATTCATGGGTGTCTCCTTATGACCACATAAATCAGGGGGATATGCGAAAAGAACCGCCCTTTCGGGCAGTTGCCATGCGCATTCTCTTTCATCCGGACTATACCGTCGGCCCCGGAGTTACACCGGATCTGCTGACCCTTCGTTGCCAAAGGCGCTCGCGGGCTATACCGCCGGTGGGGAATTGCACCCCGCCCTGAGAATACCGGGAAAAGCCCCGGCACATCTGTCATAGCGGCAGGGCGAAGTGACGGCAAGGTGCGCAGGTCTGCCCCAAGATACGGTGCAAGAGTGCCCCAATCTCTTGCCATAGCGGTGGGGAGTCGCTATCAATTCTCCAACCGCATAATAAGGCCGCAGCCCCTTGTCCATCGACCGCAAACCCTATCACCGCGCGGATGAGGACACCCGCCGTCAGGCGCTAATCACCGCCACCTTGGCGCTGGTGGCCGAGGGCGGGGCACAGGCGGCCACGGTGCGCGCGATTGCCCAAAAGGCAGGGGTGACGGCAGGTTTGATCCGGCATTACTTTGTCAGCAAAGACCACTTGATGGCCGCAGCCTACGCCCATCTGATGGACCGCATGACAGCCGACAGCGCCGCTGTCTTGCGGACCGCCCCCCACGATCCCAAGGCCCGTCTGGCGGCTTTTGTCACGGCAGCCCTCAGCCCGCCTGTGGTAGACGGCGAGGCTTTGGTTCTTTGGGCAGCCTTCTTGCAAGAAACCCGCCGCGATCCGGCTATGCGCCAGACCCATGCGCAAACCTATCTGGCTTTTCGCGACCAGTTGCAAAGCTTGATCGCCGATCTGTGCGGCCTAAGTGCTGCCCAAGATCTGCGCCACCTTGCCATCGCGTGCAACGCTGTGATTGATGGCTTGTGGATGGAGGGTTGCGCCCTGCCCGAAGCCTTCGCCCCTGCCGAGCTGGTTGACCTTGGCCTGCGCGCCGTGGGGGCAATCTTGGGGGTAGATTTTTCGGACCAATCGGCACAGTCACCCCGCTTTTCGATGACGACACATATGGAAGTTCAGGCATGAAATACGCAGCAGTTACCGAACGTCTCGCTGGTCTTGGTGGGGCAAAATGGGAAGTTCACGCCAAAGCCAAGGCGATGATGGCCTCGGGCCAAGACGTGCTTTTGTTGACCATCGGCGAGCCTGACGTGCCCCCCCCGCCTGCGCTGATCGCCACCGCCAAAACCGCGATGGACGCGGGCCGCTATGCCTATTCCAACGGGCGCGGTGAGCCTGCGCTGCTTGCGGCCCTGTCCGCCCGCTACACCGCCCGCAGGGGCCGCCCGATCTCCACCCAGCAATTCATGGCCTTCCCCGGCACCCAGACTGCGCTTTACGGGGTTCTGACGGGGCTTGTCGGCCACGGTGACGAGGTGCTGGTGGGCGATCCGATGTATGCCACCTACGAAGGCGTCATCATGGCGCCGGGGGCCAAAGTGGTCCCCGTTCCGCTGCGCCCCGAATACGGATTTCGCATGCAAGCTGCCGATGTCCAGGCCCGCATTACGCCCAACAGTCGAGTGCTGATGCTCAACACTCCGCACAACCCGACGGGGGCGGTGCTTTCCGCCGAAGATATCCTAGCCCTAGGCCGTGTCGCCAAAGCGCATGATCTGTGGATTGTGTGCGATGAGGTTTATGAAGAGTTGATCTTCGCCGACGGCAAATTCGCCTCTCCACTGGATGTGGCGGATCTGGCTGACCGCAGCATATCGGTCTCCTCCATTTCCAAATCCCATGCCGCACCGGGCTTTCGGTCTGGCTGGGCCGTTGGGCCGCAAGAGTTTGTCGCAGCCCTTCTGCCCGTGGCCGAGACGATGCTCTTTGGCAATCAACCCTTCATCGCCGATATGACAGCCCAGGCCGTCTCGCAACCCTCGCAAGTGGCACGCGGCATGGCCGAACGCTTTGCCCGCCGCGCAGGTCTGATCAAACAGGCTTTGCATGGCCAAAACGCCTTGCATGTGCACAAACCAGAGGCGGGGATGTTCAGCGTGGTCGACATCCGCGCCACAGGCTTAAGCGGTGAAGTCTTCGCCCGTCGATTGCTGGACGAGGAAAAAGTGGCCGTCATGCCGGGCGAAAGCTTTGGCCCCGCGTTGAACGGCTGGCTGCGCCTAAGCTTGACGCGATCAGATGACGAACTCACCGAGGCCTGCCACCGCATCGCAGCCTTTGCCGCCCGCCAGTTGACAGGTGCCAAATGAAAACCGTTGGCGAACGTCTGGTCGAAGGCCTCGCCGCGCGTGGGGTGCGCGTGGTTTTTGGTATTCCGGGCGTGCATACCGTCGAACTGTACCGCGGCCTTTCCGGCTCGCCCATCCGCCATGTTACGGCGCGCCACGAACAGGGCTGCGCCTTTATGGCCGATGGCTATGCCCGCGTGACGGGCCAGCCGGGGGTGGCTTTTGTCATCACCGGCCCCGGCCTGACCAATGCATTGACGGCCATGGCCCAAAGCCGCGAGGATTCGGTGCCGGTGCTGGTGATCTCGGGCGTCAATCGGCTGGATAGTTTGGGGCGTGGCTTGGGCCGATTGCACGAATTGCCCGACCAAGGGGCGCTGGTGCGCGCGCTGTGCCCCTCGCGCCAGATCGCGGGGCCGCAAGATGTGGGGCCCACGCTGGACTGGGCCTTTGCCCTGCTGACCACAGGCCGCCCGGGTCCGGTGCATATCGAAGTGCCCACCGATATCATGCCCCTACCCTGCGATGCCCTGCCCGCACCGGCGGCCCCGCAGGCCAAGGCCCTGCCACAGGCGCAAGCCTTGGCGCAAGCCGCAGCTTTGCTCAACGCCGCCAAACGCCCCGTGATCTTGGCAGGCGGCGGCGTGCGGGGCCAAGAGGCCAATCTGACAGCCCTTGCCCTGCGGCTGAACGCGCCTGTCATCCAAACCACCAATGCGCGCGGCATGATGCATGGCCACCCTTTGTGCATTCCCGCCTCACCTAGCCTTCTTCCCGTGCGCGCCCTGATCGCCGCGGCTGACCAGATCCTCGCGATTGGAACCGAGATTGGCCAGACCGATTATGACATGTATGCCGACGAAGGCCTGCCGTCCTTGGCTGGCATGATCCGCATCGACATTGATGCCGACCAACTGGCCCGCCACCCTGCAGCCCTGACCCTGCAAGGCGATGCAGGCGCCACGATGGGGGCCCTTTTGCCGCATCTGGGCCAAAAGCCCAACCACAGCGCGCAAGAAGCCCATGACACCCGCACCGCCGCCCGCGCGGCCTTGGCTGATCTGTCCGTCACCATGCCTGCCCAGCTTGAGATGGTCGAGGCGATCCGCGCCGCCCTGCCACGGGCGCTGATCGTGGGTGACAGCACTCAACCCGTTTATGCCGGCAACCTTTACTACGACCACGACCGCGCAGGGGGCTGGTTCAACGCCGCCACCGGCTTTGGCGCGCTGGGCTTTGGGCCGGGGGCTGCCGTGGGCGCAGCCATCGCCTCCCCCGGCACGCCGGTGGTCTGTTTGATCGGGGATGGCGGCCTGCAATTTTCGCCGGGTGAACTGCGCACGGCGGTGGATGAAAATCTGCCCATCACCTTCTTGGTCTGGAACAACGCGGCTTTTCGCGAAATCGCCGATGCGATGCGTGGGGCCAATACCGAGATCATCGGCTGCCACCCCTCTCCCTTGCGGATGAACCATTTCGCCGCCGCCTGCGATCTGCCCTTTGTCTCGATCCCTCAAGACCCTCAAGAACTTCACCGCGCCCTGTCAGACCCCTGCACAGGCCCGCGTATGATCGAGGTGCGCGTCACTGTGTGATTGATACCTGCCCCCAATATCCCCATCCAAACTGCTGTTGAGGATCCCGTGGTTCGGCGAAGCCTTGGTCAAATTCCGCGCAGGGGCTTTGTGTGATTTTCACCGCACTGTTGCGGGCATAGACCTGCAAGGGCAGGTCCGGTGCGGGTTTGTGCATATGCACGGGGGCCCCGAAATGCTCATAGGCCGAGACAAGCCCGGCTTGTTGGGCCAGACCGTCCTAAATGTTGCAAGGCTCTTCGCACAAGTATTTGCGCGACAGCGACGAGGTTGACAGGTGGCGCAGATGCGCGCGCGATCCCAGCAGAACATCTGTCAGAGGATGTGTCTCGTTGCAAAAGCCCCAGCCTTCCAAGGCTTTCGTGCCGCCTTTGAGATTGCCACGTTGCAGCGAAACGGGTTCGGTACCGTGGCGATGGATTTGCATTCGGGTAACTTCTGTTCAAGCGCCGGACATGGCAGAGGGGATCCACCAATCTTGCCCGCGCAGGGTTGTGATATATTCGGGCCAGCGAAAGTGGATGGGGGCGGGATAATCGCACAGGGGTGCAGTCCACGCAGTGCCGCCAACCCCGCCGCCAGTGCGGTCAACGAATTCCGTCATGGCTGCGTCGCGCGACGGTTTGTCTTCCAAAATCCGCAGCGCCGACACTGCCAGGATTTTGGCCGCCGTCTGCACCATTGGATCAATCGTGGCGGGAATGCCGCCCAGCGCATTCATCACCCAAGCCGGATATGACCGCCCCTCCGCCGTTTTAAGGGCCGGGCGGGCAACATAGAACCGGGCGGTTGGGGCGTGCCAGGTCATGTCCGTATAATCGTCAGAGGTAGAGTTGCGCTGCGAAGGCGGCAGATCATGGCGCAAGATCGCCTCGGCCTGTTGGGGATCTATCAGGCGCGACATCTCGTCGATGAAGGGTTCAGCCATCGGCTTCATCCCAAGGCCGGTTTGAATTTCGCGGGCCACTACCTTGGCAGCCTCGTCCCAGACCGGGGCGCCAACGGCTTGCATCGCCTCCCACACTGTGCGGGCAATGGCGTGATTGGCCAACCCGTGGCGCGATTTGCAGACCCAGTGGCGCTCATAGCGGCAGCCTGTCATCGCGGCGGCGGCGGCGGCATTGCGGTCCAGCGCGGCGGTGACCTGATCGGCCATGGCGATGGTTGGCACCCGGATCATGTATTGCACCTCGGCCAGACCTGCGGGCAGGTTATCGGCCGTGGCTTGGCCTGCGGTCAGGATCGCTTCAGAAATCGACCACCCCCCCTGATGCGGCAGCATAGAATCGCGCAAGGATTTGCTGGCCTGATACATCAGCATCAGCGCATCATTGGCCCCCGGCGCCCGCACGGCGGAATGTGATTGCGGGATAGGCGCCCCATCAGGGACGCCCCAGCTTTCCGGTTGATCACAGATAAAGCGGTAAATCATCGCATAAGCGGCGCCGCAATGGGTATCCCAGCGCACGGTATTGCACATCGGCAGCATGTAGAACGGATGGAACGACAATATCGCCGCCAGCCCGTCATAATACCCTGCCGCCGCATGGATGGGTTTTGATCCGCGCACTTTTTCGGCAGGCTCGCCGGTAAAGCGCAAGCCGCCAGCGATATTATGGGCAATCATCGCAGATTTGATCGCCAAAAGCGCGCCCAAGCCCGCCATGCCCAAACCCGAATGCGGGTCTGTATGGCCACCCGCCTGATACCCAAGCCCCGCGCGAGGTTCGCGCCTTGTGCTTGCCGCCTGACAATTGCCGGGCACCGCATCATATTCGGCATAAAGCCCGATTACCGGACCATCGCCGTTCCGCCAGTCGGCACAAAAAGCGGTGGGCATTCCAGCAGAGCCTTCCTCGACCGTAAAGCCCTCGGCGCGCAAACGCGCCACATACCAAGCGGCAGAGCGATATTCCCGCCACGCCGTTTCGCCAAAGTCAAAGATCTGCGCCGTCCAGTCTGACAGCTCACGGGCGTGGGCTGATATGTCGGCAAGGGCAAAAGTCTGGGCGGTGCTAAGCGGCATGTTCTATCCTTTTTTCGAATACTAATCCGCAAGCCTGCGCTAACGGAAGCGAAACCTTTCCAGGGCTCGGCAAACGGTTTTGACCTAGACGCAAGCAGGGTGGTTTGAGAGGGCTATGTTCAGCCCACCAAGATATGCAGCCGCCAGGAGAATTCGGTCAACTCAGGCCATGCGGGCGCTGGTCGCCTTTGCCCGCCGCGGCACAGTCTGGCAAGCCGCAGCTGCGTTGAACCTGACGCGCTCAGCCACCAGGTGCGCATGCTGCAACGGGGTCTGGATTTTCTCATGCTTAAGCGGATTGGAACACGGGTGGAACTGACCACACAGGGCCGCGCTTATGCCAAACACGTGCGGCAAGCACATCCGGCCATTTCGGGCTCTGCCGCGCGCAACACGGGGTCGCGGGTTCATGGCTGACAGCTATGCAAGGGCCAGCCGCAAGCTGCCAGCCGCACACGAGGCGTGTGTTTCATCATCTCCGGCCCAAACATGGCCAATATCATCCTGGCGATGGGGCAAGCATCCGGCGACAGTATCCCGATTCTGGTGATCCAAACCATGACGGAGCAGAGCAGGATGGGCTCGAAAGAGGGTTGGCT
>CAXNKP010000077.1:0-8215 GCA_964202815.1 Stagnihabitans sp.
TCGCAGGATCAGCGCGCAAGGCCCGTTCCACCACGGCCGGATCGGCGCCAGAGGCGCCGCCAAACTCCAGCACCTGCACATCCACCCCCAAACCGCGCGCTGTGTTGGCCCAACCGTGGCCAAAGACCCCCGTTGCCAAAACCAATGCCTTATCCCCGCGCGAAAAGAGGTTGGAATTCACCGCCTCCCAAGCACCATGGCCGTTGCAGATATAGCTTGCGACATGGCCCTCGGTCTGGGCGAGGGCGCGCAGATCGGGCCAAAGACCGGCCACCATATCGATCAACGCGCCGGCATATATATTGGGCGAAGGTCGCTGCATCGCAGCCAAGATACGGTCGGGCAAGACCGATGGGCCAGGAATGGCCAGATAAGGGCGGCCTTGTGATAGGGACATGGGGTTCCTCCGTTTGCGCTACGGCTAGACCCTGCCGAGATTTGGGTCAACCGGCACTTCGCCTTGAAGCGGGCCCTTAAAGTGGCTAGATCGGGCAAGCCTGACCAATGGGCAATTGCACAAGGAAGGCTAACGATCCCGATGGCTGGCGGATTAAAACACAAAATGCTGGCCTGGCAGGATCGCATCGCCGCAAAATACGGCACCAGCATCGCCACGCCCGAAGCCCGCCGCGCCGCGTGGTGGCATTTCCAACTGATGGACCACGCCTTTTTGCGCGGGATTTGGACCAACCTTCACCAGATTGCCCCCGGTGTGTGGCGGGCAAACCAGCCTTCACCGCGCCGCTTGGGCATTTATCAGCGCAAACTTGGGCTAAAATCGGTTGTGAACCTTCGGGGCGGTAGCCAGCAAGGCTTCTATCTTTTTGAGGCCGAGATCTGCCAAAAGCTGGGCCTGACCCTGCATGATGTGCATTTCTCAGCCCGCAAAGCGCCCAAGAAAAATGCCCTGCTGGCAATGTTTGACCTGTTCGAAACGCTGCAAAAGCCGGCCCTGATCCATTGCAAATCAGGGGCTGACCGCACCGGCCTGATCTCGGCCCTCTACCTGCTTGACGTGGAACACCGCTCGATAGCCGAGGCCAAGCAACAACTTAGCTTTCGCTACTTGCATCTGAAATCAACCCAAACCGGCATCATGGACCATTTCTTGACCCGCTATGAGGCCGAGGCCAAGGGCCGCAGCATCCGCGACTGGGTGGTGCAAGACTATGACCCCGACCAGCTGAACGCCGGTTTTGCCGCCCTGCGCGCCAAAGGGGCGCAATGACGCATGTGTCGGCAAAGGGCTTGTTGGGCTGGCTCTGGCGCGATCATTTGGTGCAACGCTGGCCCTTGATGGCGCTGGCCATGGTGCTGATGGCAGCAGAGGGGGCTGCCACGGGTGGTCTGTCGTATCTGGTGCGCCCGATGTTTGAAGAGATCCACGACGGGGCAGACTTTGGCGTGGTGGTCAAAATTGCCTTCGCTGTGGGCGGGTTATTCGTGCTGCGCGCAGGGGTGGGCTATGCCCATAAGCTGATCATTGCCCGCCAATCCGAACGGATCGGGGCCGAGTTGCAGGCCGGTATGCTGGCCCATGCCTTGCGGTTGGACTTGGCGTTTTATCTTGCCAATGCGCCGGGCAGCTTGATGGAGCGTTTGCGCGGCGACACCGCCACCCTGCGCAGCCTATGGCCACAAATACTGCAAGCTTTGGGGCGCGATGTGGTGGCGCTGGCCTCCTTGTCTTTTGTGGCCCTGATGATCGACTGGCGCTGGGCCCTGATTGCCGTGGCAGGCGTGCCGCTTTTGGCGCTGCCCTTGATGCGGTTGCAAGGCAAGGTGCGAGACAAGGCACGCGCCGCCCGCGCGGCCGCAGGCACGCTGTCAACCCAGTTGGACGAGGCCTTTCACGGCATCCGCACCTTGCAACTGTCGGGCGCAGAGACCGCAGAGGTCGGCCGGTATCGCAGCGCTTTGGAGCGGTTCCTGACAGCCCAGTTCCGGTCTGACCGGTCCTCAGCCGCAATCCCGGCGATGATCGACATCGTTGCCGCTTTGGGCTTTGCTTGGGTGTTGCTTTACGCGGGATCGCAGATCATCGCGGGCGAAAAGACGATGGGGGCCTTCTTAAGTTTTTTCACTGCGATGGGGCTGGTGTTTGAACCGCTGCGCCGGTTGGGGGCGTTGTCGGGGCAATGGGCCGCAGCCAAAGCCTCGCTGGAACGGATGCGGGGCCTTTTGGACCACCAGCCGACCATCCTATCTCCACCACAGCCAGTCGCCCTGCCCCAAACCCGGGCTTTGCGGTTGCAGATGGAGGGCGTCTCTTTCGGCTATGACGGCACCGATGTGCTTAGGGGGATCACGTTTGTGGCCGAACCCGGCAAGGTGACAGCCTTGGTGGGGCCATCAGGGGCGGGAAAGACCACGATGTTTCATCTGCTTACACGGCTTGCCGACCCGGCCGCAGGCCGGGTGACACTGAACGGCACAGATCTGCGCGCCTTTGACTTGGCCGACCTGCGCAGCCTGTTTGCCGTTGTCAGCCAAGACACGGCCCTGTTCGATGAAAGCATCGCGGCCAATGTGCGCCTTGGGGCCAAAGACCGGTCAGATGCGGGGTTGGCAGAAGCCCTGCACATCGCCCAAGCCGATTTCGTCACCGATCCCCAAGCCGCCGTAGGCCCGCGTGGCACGGCTCTTTCCGGCGGGCAGCGCCAGCGCATTGCCATCGCCCGGGCGATCTTGCGCGATGCGCCCATCTTGCTGTTGGACGAGGCAACCTCCGCCCTCGACAGCCAGACCGAGCTTTCGGTCACCCAAGCGCTGGATACCCTGCGCGATGGGCGCACAACGATCGTCATCGCCCACCGTCTGTCCACGATCCAGGCCGCCGATATGATTGTCGTGATGCACGAGGGGCGTATCCTTGACAGCGGCTCTCATGGCGAGCTTTTGGCCCGAGGCGGGCTTTACGCAGACCTTTACCGGCTGCAGTTCAAGGATTAAACCTGTCCTACCGCAGGTCTTTGCCTATACTGGCGCGATGGAGGACGAACATGACCCAAACTGCGCGCCGCATTGTCCACTTTGGCGGAAAAGACGCCGTACCCTTTCTGCAAGGCCTGGTCAGCAATGACGTGCTTTGCCTGCAACATGGGCCGGGCCTGGTCTGGACGGCGCTTTTGACTGCGCAGGGCAAGTATCTGGCTGATTTCTTTGTAGGACAATGCGCGAACACCTTGTTTGTGGATCTGCCCGAGGTGCTGGCCGATGACGTCCTGCGGCGTTTGTCCATGTACCGCCTGCGTGCGGATGTGACGCTAACCCCCTCAGATTGGGCTGTAACGCGCGGCCTTGGCAGCGCCCCCCACAATGCCATGGCCGACCCCCGCCACCCCTCCTTGGGGTGGCGGCACTACGGCGCGCCCTTGGCCGTGGCGCCCGTCGATTGGGATGCCATCCGTGTGGCGCATATCATACCTGAAACCGCCATCGAATTGATCCCGAACGAAAGCTATCTGCTGGAATGCGGGTTTGAACGCCTGAACGGTGTAGATTTTCGCAAAGGGTGCTATGTCGGCCAAGAAGTGACAGCGCGCATGAAGCACAAGACAGAGCTGCGCAAAGGCTTGGCCCTGGTACAGATGGGTCAAAAGGTGCCCCTAGGAACCCCGCTTGTGGCCGAAGGGCGCGAGGTTGGGGTGATTTACACCCAGTCCGAAGGGAAGGCGATTGCCCATTTGCAGTTTGAAAAAGCTATGGGTGAGATGGTTGCGGGGGGCGTCAAAGTGACGCGACTGACCTAGCGAGCCGATTTTTCCGCGAAAAATCAGGGGTGCGACATATCGAGTCATATCCAATTTTTCGCTGAAAAATTGTAACTTTGGCCCGGAAATGACCCTACAGTCGCCAAGGACAGTCAAATCGACTTAAATCTTAACAAAGGGTTGAACTGACGCATTCGGCGGCTAAATAAGTTCGACGGCGCAGCGCACGTCAACCTGAACAAAGCAGTGCCCCTTGTAAGCTATGCACACAGCGCATGGCTGACATGTAAGAAACAGCATGACGAATCGTCTTCAAAGCGTTACAAGCGCGAAACGTCAGAAAAGACAAGAGTAAGAAGCAGGACGCATCATGGCCGATTTCATCGACAGCACCGCCTTTAATTTTGAACAAGGTCAGCGCGCGCGCAAGTTGTTTGCCGCCGTGGTTTTGGCTGCATTGGATGATGCCATTGCTGACGATAAGAAATATGGCAATGGCCCCGACCAGATCGCCCGTTGGGCCCGTTCGCGTGACGGCCGTGAGGTTCTGTCCTGCGCCGGCATTGATCCCAATGAACGCGTTGTCAAAGGCCTGATGGACTTTGTCGGCAAAGGTGTGCGCACCTCGGTTGCTTTGTCGCGCGAAGAAAGTGAACGCCGCCATGCTTTGGAATTGGATCAGGCAGAGGCGGCTTAACACGAGCCCACTATCAAAAAAACGCGTCACTCGGTGCGTTTTTAGGTAACTGGATTATAGCGCAATCTCAATCCTTGGCGCGCTGGTCCATCTCCCGCGCGATTTCTGCTTTGACCAATTTGCGAATGCTGCGCGTGATATGCAGGCCCAGATCGCCCCGAAACTGATCGCGTACCAAGTCGCGCACCAGATCCTGCAGCACCTGTTCTGACAAGATTGGCGCCGGGGTTGAGGCTTCAGCGGCCCCCTTTAAGTCTTGTTGCAGATCCTCGGCTATGTCCGATTGGTCGGCTGGCGAGGTTGAATCTGCGCTGCCGAATTCTGCATCAGGCGCGCGTTGCACGCTGTCCATCACGGGCAATGTGGCCTCAAACTCCATGGCCTGCAGGTCAATTGCTTGGGGAACACAGGCCACAAGGTGAGGTGTGGTCATGCTTGGGCGCGTGGGCGTTTGCAAATGCAAAGGCTGCAAATCGGCGGTCGGCATGGGATGGGCCACGGCGGACACAACACGCAGATTAAGCGTCAGGACCAGCTTATCGCGCCCACTCGGTGCAGAGCCGGCTGGCACCCGCCCTTCATCCACAATCAATCGACGGATCGAAGACAAGATATCATCGCTTGCGCTGTGCGGGTCTGCCATAATTGCCTTCGGTCCTGCTATCTTTCCACGCGATCCCCGCGCCATGTGCCCAAGCACAGCGCACGAACCTTACGCGATCGCCCCCCGCATAGGCAAGCCCGCGGCAAGTGCGCCGAACCTTCGGCAGATGCGACTTACTTACCCAAAGTTTTCAGGATCTTATCAAGCTTTGCCCCGCGCGACGAGGTGGCCGGCGCTTTCTTGACCGCATTCAAATAGGCAGAAGGGTCAAAGGTTGGGATGCCCAGTTGCAGCTTTTCGGCCGTCAGCAATCCCATCGCCGCCAAAAGCGCGTATTGGCTGACCGACAGACTGGCCTGAGCCTGCAACTGTGCGGCTTTGGCTGACAGCAGGTCTTGCTCGGCGTTTAGAACATCCAACGTGGTGCGGCTGCCCAGTGCAGCCTCTTGCTTGACACCGTCATAGGCCGCTTGGGCGGCATGGATCTGCTCTTCGGTGGCCAAGATCGAGGCGTTGGCCACCAAGATGTTCGACCAAGCCTTGCCCACAGCTTCGGTGACACCCACGCCCGTTTGCAATTGGCCGGCATGGGCCTCGGCTTGTTGCGCAATCGCTTTGCGCAGGGCCGAAGACAACCGCCCCCCGGCATAAATCGTCTGGTCCAACTCTAAACCCAAGGCAGTCACCGTGCTGGTCAGGCCATCGGTGGTATAAGTTTCCGTCAGGCTGGCGCTGAAGCCAAGGGTGGGCGACATCTGCGCCTTGGCCAGGTCAACGCCCAAATCGGCTGCCTTGACCTGATGGGCCGATTGGGTCATGGCGGGGTGGCCGCGTAGCGCAATGGCGCGGGCCTCCTCGACCGATTTTACGGTGACAGGATTGCGTGGCAGGGCTGACATCTTTTCAGGATAATGGCCGATGGCAGCGTTGTAACGCTCTTTCGCCACGGTCTGGTTGCCCTGCGCCAAGGCCAGCTGCGCCTTGGATGCGGCCAGTTGCGATTCGGCAAGGGAAACGTCAGTCTTGGTCACTTCGCCCACTTCAAAGCGATCTTTGGTGGCCTGCAAATCCTGACTGATCAGTTCGACGTTTGAAATTTGCGTGGCCACCAGATCAGTCTGCAGCGCCACATTGACATAGGCCTGCACCGCATCAAACATCACCTGCTGTTCAACCCCCAAAAGCGCTGCTTGCGAGGCGAGCACAAGTTCGTTCTTCAACGCCACCGTTGTCTTGCCGCGGCCAAAGTCCAGCAGCGTCAAACTCGCCTGCAGGCTAGAGGAGCCACTGGTCGAAAAGCCGTCCTGGGAAAATATCGAATTGCGCGACTCGACGTAGTTTGTGTCCACCCTGCCCAATTTGCTGACAAAACTGACAACTGGCCGCAAGCTGCCAACGGCTGTGGCCACATCTTCATCTGCGGCGCGCAGGACGGCTTGGTTTTGTTCCAACAGATGCGAATTGCGATAGGCTGCAATCAGCGCATCTGCCAGGCTTTCGGACCATGCAACGCCGGGCGCAAAACACACAGCACCCAAAAGCAAGGCTTTAACGACATTCCGCATCATTCACCCCATCAAATCGCCTGTCCGGACACCCCGGCTGCAGAAACAAAGTCGCGCCCAAAGACGGGCGGCTTAAAGAACGAACCCGCGCGCCGCTTCGAACCCCGGCGCGACGGGGGCCGTGGCGTTGAAAGCAAAGCGCCATGTCACCTTGCCATCCCGCTTATAGCCGACCCGCGCGATTCCAAGCGCGCCTTCCATAAAGATGGCCCCCAGACGGCCACCTTCTTTCACCTGCGCCTCCAAGGCGGCGGGAAAGGCTTCCGCGCCGCCTTCGAGCAAAATCACATCATAAGGGCCCTGCAAGGCGGCACCTTGGGCCAAGGCTGCCGTGACCACCGTGGCCTGGCCTTGCAAGCTTTGGGCTGCGGCAGATGCCATGCCCGCGTCTTCTTCCACCGCCACCACATCCGCGCCCATTTCGGCCAGAACCGCGGCCGCGTAGCCATAGCCCGCGCCCAGACACAGAACCTTTTCCCCCGGCACCACATCCAAAGCATCCAAAAGCTTGGCCAGACTGCGCGCTTCCAGCACCACGCGGCGCGGGGTCAAGGGGATATTGCCGCCGACATAAGCCGCTTCGCGCGCCGCCTGTGGCACAAAATCTTCCCGCGGCACGGCCAGCATGGCGGCAATGATGGGAAACTTGGTCACATCCTGCGGACGGACCTGCGTATCCACCATGGTGATGCGGCGGGTTAGAAAATCACTCATAAGGCTCTATTCCAGCAAACACAGGGTTTTCTACATGCGGAGCAAACCAAGGCGGACACACCACAGCTTGTAGGTACCTTGTCACAGGTGGGGGGGGAACGCAACGGGTTGGCCGCAGTCAGGCTTGGTGCGCGACATATATTTGCCCGGTGATTGGGCAGGGCCCAATCAGGCCATGGGACTTAGAATTTCAACTTCGCCTTCCGCACGCACGGCGGTGTAAAAGCAGGTGCGGCGGTTGGTGTGGCAGGCAGGGCCTGTTTGGCGCACAAGGGCCAAGAGACAATCACGGTCGCAATCAATCCGCAGCTCGACCAGCTCTTGAACATGGCCCGAGCTTTCCCCCTTCACCCAAAACGCTGCGCGCGAGCGTGACCAATAGGTCACCCGCCCCGTGGCCAAGGTTTGGGCCACAGCCTGCGCGGTCATCCAGGCCAGCATCAGCACTTCGCCACTGTCCACGTCTTGCGCGATGCACGCAATAAGGCCCTGCGCGTCGAATTTCAGGCTGTTGGGGTCAAACGGCATCAGGTCCTCCTTGGCGGGCGGGCGTGTAGGGACTATCTAGGCCAACAGGGGGGTCTGAACCAGCCCCTTGCCCTTCAACCGAAAGCCCGTCAGATGAGCGACAGCGACCTTGTGACCCTGTACTCTGGCCGCATTCTGGCGCTGGCCGCCGATATTCCGCATCTGGGGCATCTGGACGCCCCGCATGGCGTTGCAAAAAAACGCTCCCCGCTGTGCGGATCCACCGTCTCGGTCGAAGTGCGGTTGGATGGTGGCAAGGTCAGCGCATTTGCCCAAGAGGTGCGGGCCTGCGCCTTGGGCCAAGCGGCGGCCGCTGTGCTGGGACAGGGGGTGATTGGCCTTACGCCAGCAGAACTTGAAACCGCCCGTCTGGCCCTGCGCGCCATGCTGAAAG
>CAXNKP010000078.1:0-8100 GCA_964202815.1 Stagnihabitans sp.
AAACCGGCATATGGAAGCTATAAATAAAATACCTCAAAGGATTCCCTTCGATGGAACCGGGAAGAACGTGACCTATAATTACAAGAATTATAAGCACACCTTTAACGATATCAATTGAATAATACCTTTTATTAGAGGCATTATTTTGAACAGAATTATTCAATTAAATGATGTTTGAAATTGTAGATTTATTTTGAGTCCAATTCTTCGAAAAATTTATTATAATTCGACGCAGCATCGAATTTGGTAGCCCATTCCTCACGGACCCTATTCCGAAACTCGGGTAGGTGAGAGTGACTTTTACCGAACCCCTCAATGATCCGCGCCACCTCCTCCACAGCTGGGTCCAGTGGTATGAGCATACCCGTCCGGTCGTTCACGATCTCCCTGCAACCACCCACATCGGTTGACAGGATCGGTATGCCAAAGGAAATGGCCTCCATCATGCTTACGGGCAATCCTTCCGTGGAGGACATGCTAACGAAAAGGTCCACGGCATTGCTGGCATACCATTCCATGATCGCCTGGTTATCCATAAACCCCATCAGCTGAACCTCCATGTTCGGACGCTGACGCAGCCGGTCCACCGTTCGAATGAACTGGGCCACGGTCGGATCGCGCTCAGCGTTAGCAGTGCCGCCGAAATGGACCCAGCGCACATGGATCCCCTCCACCCGTTCAAGTGCCTCGCCGATCAGGTGTACGCGCTTGATGTTCCTGACCTTGGCACAGCTCACGATCACCCAAGGGTCAAGAGGGCCGCGCACGGGCCCCAAGCCATGATCTACCGTACCCATGTAGCTGGTACGGATCCTGCTGCGGTAAGTAGTATACCGCTCGTGCAGATACCGTGTGCCAGCTTCCGAAACGCTATACACGGCATCTATAGCGCTCAATTGAAAATGCCTGAATAGGCAGGGAACATCCAAGCTCCCACGTTCCTCATAGAGGTCCCCACCATGCGTTCGTGTGACCGCAATGGGAATGCCCCACTTTCGCTTCAACCACGCCAGATAAATACAATCATACCACCAGAAGGAGTAGTGCACAGCATCCGTAACGCCGCGCTCCCTGCAGTTCCGCACCACTTCGGTTGCCCTGAACACGTTCGTGACAAGCTTTTTCAAAGCGGGCACCAGCGGAATCCAGCGCCGTGTGGCAGCAAGTTCGGACAGATAGATCCGGAGCAGGGCCGGAGCATGCGCGATAAATAACCATACCGGGCGATAGCGCTTCCAATCCATGGCCGGCCAAACCACCTCTACATTGGGCATTGCACGTAACCGAGCTGAAGGCTCGATCGTGGTGAAGAGAAGTACCCTGTTGCAGTGCTTTGAGAACTGAACTATGTCTGCATGGACGAACGACATATTGGGGTCGTGTACATGATACGCGACCACATTCCACCGACCTCCTTTCCCGACCCGTGTCATTTCACACGGCTTGAATAGCACTGTTCAAGCATCGCTCTACCCACAACCGGTCGATAGTGGTTGGGCTCGTAGAAGAAGATCGGCTTCCCGCAAAATGCGCTATGCGGGGTAAGGCGGGTGTGGCGGTGATGCGAGTGTCTGGCCCACTGGCGCATGGCGCTTTGGCGCAGCTTTGTTCTGTACCTTTGGCGCGCCAAGCGGCACTGCGGCGGTTGGTGTGGCAGGGGCAGGTGCTGGACGAAGCCTTGGTGCTGGTGTTTGACGATGGTGCAAGTTTCACTGGCGAATCCAGTGTTGAATTCCATGTGCATGGCAGCTTGGGTGTGATCAAAGTGCTGGCACAAGCCTTGGGCGAAATGGGGCTACGCCCCGCTGAAGCCGGTGAATTCACGCGGCGCGCTTTGGAAAACGGGCGGCTGGATCTGGCGCAGGTGGAAGGCCTGGCCGATCTGATCGATGCTGAAACGGAAGCGCAACGGCGGCAAGCGCTGCGGGTTTTATCGGGTGCTGTTGGCAAAAGGGCTGAAGCGTGGCGCAGGGATTTGATCCGCGCCAGTGCTTTGGTGGAAGCCACGATTGATTTTGTGGACGAAGATGTGCCGGTAGATGTAACGCCGGAGGTCTTGGGGCTTATTGGGGGCCTGCTGGCTGATTTGAAGCGTGAAATCGCGGGTGCGAGTGTCGCAGAGCGGGTCAGGGAGGGGTTCGAAGTGGCGATCCTCGGCGCTCCAAATGTTGGAAAGTCAACTTTGCTGAACGCGCTGGCGGGTCGTGAGGCGGCGATCACGTCGGAGGTTGCAGGCACCACTCGGGACGTCATCGAAGTGCGGATGGATTTGGGCGGTCTGGCGGTAACACTGCTTGATACAGCTGGTTTGCGCGATACTGTCGATCCGGTGGAGCGGATTGGGGTCGCACGGGCGCTGGCACGGGCAGGGGCAGCGGATCTAAGGATATTTTTGCTGGATCATCCGGGCGAATCAGTCCTTATTGCCCCACTTCCGGGCGACATCGTGGTGCAGGGTAAGGCTGATCTTCATGCTTCGGCAGGCGCAGTTTCGGGCCTGACGGGGCACGGATTGGACTGTTTGGTTGGTCAGATCACGGCGGCGTTAGCAGAAAAAGCCGCTTCTGCCGGGATTATGACCCGCGAAAGGCATCGCGTTGCGATGATGCATGCCGTAGAGTCTATGGAATCTGCACGACATCAGGTAGAAGGGGTGGGCGGCGCTGCCGAACTTGTGGCGCTTGAACTGCGGCGAGCGGCCCGTGCGCTGGATGTATTGGTCGGTCGGGTGGATACCGAGGATTTGCTGGACGAAATCTTCGCCAGCTTTTGTATAGGCAAGTGAGGATGTTTCACGTGAAACATTTCGATGTTGTGGTGATTGGTGGTGGGCACGCCGGAGCAGAGGCCGCAGCTGCGGCTGTGCGCGTCGGTGCGCGCACAGCACTGGTTTCAATGCGAAAGGACAGGATTGGTGTGATGTCGTGCAATCCTGCCATCGGTGGGTTGGGGAAGGGGCATCTCGTTCGCGAAGTGGATGCACTTGACGGCCTCATGGGGCTAGCCGCCGATGCGGCGGGTATCCAATTCCGGCTGCTGAACCGTCGCAAGGGGCCCGCGGTTCAAGGTCCGCGCACGCAGGCAGACCGTAAGTTGTACCAGCAGGCGATACAGGCGCTTTTAGCTCGGCAACCGGGCTTGGAGGTGATCGAGGGTGAGGTGGTTGATCTGATCGACGGCCTAAATGGCAGCGTTTCAGGCGTAGAACTATTGGATGGCACGCGCCTTTCGGCCGCCACGGTCGTGTTAACGGCCGGCACCTTCTTAAACGGCATTATCCACGTTGGCGATCAGAATCGATCGGGCGGCCGCGAAGGGGACCTCGCCTCAGAGCGTTTGGCGCATCGGCTGGCGGGTTTGGGCCTAAAGCGCGGGCGGCTGAAAACTGGCACGCCGCCGCGTCTGGATGGCAAAACAATTGGCTGGGAGGGGCTGGAATTTCAGCCAGCGGATGATGACCCCGTCATGCTTTCGTTCTTGAATAAAGCACCTTTGGTCCGGCAAGTGGCTTGTGGCATAACGCACACCAACGAACGTACCCACGACATTGTGCGCGCCAATCTCGGCAGGTCAGCGATGTATGGCGGCCATATTGAAGGCGTCGGCCCGCGCTATTGCCCATCGATCGAGGATAAGGTCGTCCGTTTCGCCGACAAAACTGGGCATCAAATCTTTTTAGAGCCAGAAGGTTTGGATGATGATACCGTCTATCCCAACGGCATCTCAACGTCACTGCCTGTCGATGTGCAGCACGATTATGTGCGCAGCATCAAAGGGTTAGAGAACGTGACGATCTTGCAGCCTGGCTATGCGATCGAATATGATTTCTTCGACCCCGGCGGCTTGCGGTCAACGTTGGAAAGCGCGGTGGCAGGCTTGTACTTCGCCGGGCAAATCAATGGGACGACGGGTTATGAAGAGGCTGCGGCGCAGGGCCTAGTTGCAGGTGCCAACGCGGCTGCGGCGGCGCTCGGGCGGCCTCCGGTGTTGTTTTCGCGGACAGATAGCTATATCGGCGTGATGCTGGATGACCTGATTTCTCGTGGCGTGACAGAGCCGTATCGGATGTTCACCTCGCGCGCGGAGTATCGTCTACACCTGAGGGCAGATAACGCCGATCAGAGGATGACTGGTTTAGGGCTGGCTGCCGGATTGATTGGGCCATTGCGGGCGAAAATCTACTCGGACAAAATGGCGCGGATCGGTGACGCGAATGCGATTTTAGGCGCTCGGCGGTTTTCGCCGCAAGAGTTGCAAGCGGTGGGGATCGCCGTTAGCAGCGATGGCGCGGCACGCAGTTTGTTGCAGGTTTTGGCCTTTGCCGATACCGAATGGGCGCAGATTGAGCGGCTTGCCCCCGCGTTGCTGTCGGTTGATTGTGAAACTAAAGCGCAGGTTTGGCGTGATGCGCTCTATGCACAGTATCTGCACCGCGAAAGGGCAGATGCAGAGACGTTGCGCAGTAATGAACGGCAGCAGATCCCGCCCGAGGTGGATTTCACGAACCTTCCCGGCCTATCGAACGAGTTGGCGACAAAGCTTCAGCGCCGGCGTCCGTCAAACTTGGCTGAGGCTGAACGGATTGAGGGAATGACGCCGGCTGCGCTGCTGCTGGTTTTGGCACACTGCCGCAAGGCAAACGCCGCGCGGGCGGTTGGGCGATGACACATCTGGCCCTTGGAATAGTTCCCGATTGGCTGGATGTTTCAACCAACGCACTGGTCAAGCTGGACATTTTGGTCGCTTTGGTTGAAAAGTGGAACCCGGCGATTAATCTTGTAGCGCGGGGCAGCTTGGCGGATGCGTGGCATAGGCACGTCTTGGATTCGGCTCAGTTGTTTCAGTTTATACCGGCGCAAGCGCGCCACTTAGCAGATTTTGGCAGTGGCGCTGGGTTTCCTGGCCTTGTGCTGGCGATCTTGGCAAAAGATGCACTGCCGAACTTACGCGTGACGCTCATTGAATCAGACAAACGCAAAGCAGTGTTTCTATCGCAAGCCGCGCAGCAGTTAGGGGTGTTCGTTACAATTTTAACAGACCGCGCCGAAAGTTTGAATCCACTTGCGGCAGACATGATAACAGCCCGTGCCTTGGCGCCATTGGTCACGCTTTGCGGTATTGCAGCACGCCACCTGGTCCCTGATGGGTGCGCGGTTTTTCCAAAGGGTGCCCAGGCAGAGAGTGAACTGGCTGAGGCTGCTAGCCAGTGGCAGTTTCAGGTGCATCACAGAGCAAGTAAAACGGATCCCACTGGAAGAATCTTGACGCTTAAAGGCATCCACCATGCCTGATTTCAGCCGCGACACCCAAGCCCATATTATCGCCGTCGCCAACCAAAAGGGCGGTGTCGGAAAGACCACGACGGCGATCAATCTGGCGGCGGGATTGGTGGAGTTGGGGGCGAAGGTACTTCTGATTGATATTGATCCCCAAGGAAACGCCTCCACCGGTCTGGGCATTTCGGCAGAGTCCCGACACGCGACCACCTATGATATCCTGATCGAAGACAGGCCAGTGACAGAGGTGATCCAACCTACGGGGATTGAGAACTTGCTGATTTGTCCGGCCAATTCTGATCTGGCCTCGGCCGACATTGACTTGGTGGCCAATGAGAAGCGTATCTACCTTTTGCATGACGCTTTACGCGACGTGGCGCTAGAGGCGTTGGCCTTTGATTTCATTCTGATAGATTGCCCACCTTCACTTAGCCTGTTAACCGTCGATGCCTTTGTAGCGGCCCATGCGGTGCTCGTGCCGCTTCAGGCCGAATTTTACGCGCTAGAGGGCTTGTCTCAGCTGATGCTAACGGTGCGCAAAATCCGAACCTTGGCCAACCCAGGGCTAAGAATTGAAGGTGTTTTGATGACGATGGCCGACTCGCGCAATCGGTTAAGCCAACAAGTGGAAAGCGATGCGCGAGCGACTCTGGGCGATCTGGTGTTCAAAACCGTCATCCCACGCAATGTGCGTCTGTCGGAAGCGCCGTCTTTTGCGCTGCCGGTTATGCAGTATGATCCAACATCTAAGGGGACAGAGGCCTACCGAGCCCTGTCGGCTGAAATCTTGGCGCGCCATCCGCGCCAGCGCAGATAAGGGTTAGGGGTGTCATGGAGAAGAAAAGTGATCGACGCGGATTAGGCCGAGGCTTGTCTGCACTTTTGGCTGATGTGAACCCGCCGTCACCGGATGCTGTCATCAGCCCAGATGCTGTACGCGCCACGCAGGTTTTGGCGGTGGAACGCGTGCAGCCCAACCCTAACCAGCCGCGCCGCGCCTTTGCGGCTGACGCTTTGGATCAGTTGGCGCAGTCCATCCGCCAAAAGGGTATCGTTCAGCCGCTGATAGTCCGCTCTATTGGGCAAGATGGACAATATGAAATCGTTGCTGGTGAGCGGCGCTGGCGAGCAGCGCAGATTGCTGGTCTTCACGAAGTCCCGGTGGTGGTGCGGGACTTTGACGACGTAGAAGTGCTGGAAATTGCGATCATAGAAAATATCCAGCGCGAAGATTTGAACCCGATTGAAGAAGCTTTGGCATATCGCCAATTGATTGATCGCTTTGGCCATACTCAAGAAAAGCTGGCAGAAGCTCTGTCACGCAGCCGCAGTCATGTGACCAACCTGCTGCGTTTGTTAACGCTTCCCGGACCAGTGCAAGACCTGTTAACGGCGGGCGCTTTGTCGGCTGGCCACGCCCGCGCCTTGGTGTCTGCCCCGAACCCCGCGGAACTGGCGATGGCAGTTGTAAAGCGCGGTCTCTCCGTCCGAGAGACAGAGCGTCTGGCGAAAACGATTATTGCAAAGCCTGCGCGAACCAATCGGAAGCCTGAAAAAGACGCCGACACACGCGCAATCGAGGCCGACCTTTCGGCAAATCTACACATGATGGTCAATATTCAACACGGCCGAATGGACGAGGGCGGTGTGCTGACGATAAAGTACCGCACTTTGGAGGACCTTGATCTGTTATGCGACGTGTTGTCGAAAATACCGCGCGACATGATGGATGGGCGATAACTAAGGGCATGTTAAACCAGCAAATCCCTCAAGATCGCGTTCAGCAGCAGTCGGCCTTGGGGACTTGTTCTTAGTTGGCCCGCGTCGCGCGTAACCAACCCAGCCGTTTCCAGATCCAGTAGCTTTTCTTCGGGAAGGTCGTATCCTGAAATGGCCTTGAACCGAGCGATATCACTGCCTTCGGTCAAGCGAAGCGACATCAGCAGGTATTCCATCGCATGGTCTTCGCGCGAACTGGCAGTTCTTGGCTCTTCGGCGGGCAAGCCGGCTTCTACCATTTGCAGCCATGCGCCGGGCTGCTTTGGCGCTTCGGTGGCCCAGCGTTGGCTGTTCAGCGTCAGTCGCCCATGCGCGCCCGGACCGATGCCGACATAATCACCCATCCGCCAGTAGATCAAATTATGGCGCGATTCCTGCCCTGGCTTGGCGTGGTTCGAGATTTCATAGCCAGGTAGTCCGGCCGCCCCGCAAATGTCTTGCGTCATCAGGTACATGTCTGACGACAGATCTTCATCTGGTAGCCCGTGCAACTGACCAAGGCTGTGACGGGCGCCGAAAACTGTGCCGTCTTCAATCGTCAACTGATACAGTGACAGATGGGTTGGTGACATTTTTAGCGCTTCGGTTAATTCGGTGCGCCACGCTGCCGCAGTCTGGTTTTGGCGTGCATAGATCAAGTCAAAACTGACCCGGTCGAACGTGGTACTGGCGATTTCATAGGCTAATTTTGCGTCAGTGACTGAATGCATGCGCCCCAAACGGCGCAGATCGTCATCGTTCAGTGCCTGCATCCCGATGGAAATCCGGCTCACGCCCGCATCCCTATATCCCACAAAACGGGCCGTCTCGACGGAACTGGGGTTTGCTTCCATGGTAACCTCTAGATCGTTGCCCAGCGTCCAAGTGTCGCGTATCTTCTGCAAGATTGCAGCTACAAGGTCAGGGTCCATCAAAGAAGGCGTGCCACCGCCAAAAAACACAGAGGCCAGCACTCTGCCTTTGGTTTCCTTTCCCACCCGTTCGATTTCAGCAAGATAGGCGTTTTTCCAGCGGGTTTGATCGATTTGGGTAGCAACATGGCTGT
>CAXNKP010000079.1:0-8023 GCA_964202815.1 Stagnihabitans sp.
TGGGTACGCGCGCCCTTGCCGTAGTGCACAGTTTGGCAGACGGGACTTTGGCAGACAAGTTGTCGATTTCTGTCTTGGTCGAGATGGCGCGGGCGGGAGATCCAAATACTGGGTTGGCGGCGGCTTATGCGATAGCGGATCCGATGTCGCGCAACATCGCATTGGCAGAGTTGGCCCGACTAGGCGGCTAGTGCCATTTGATCAGCAGTGAACCAAGGTTCCGTCGTTGCGGTAAAGGATGGCGCGGGTGCCAGGTTGGGTTGCCAAGAGTTGGCGTGCCGCCCCTTCGCCGGCGACATAGATCGCGGTTGACAATGCGTCGGCCCACATGGCTTTGGGGGCGATCACTGCAACTTGCCGCAGAAGGTGCGCACTTTGCCCGTTATGAGGGTCAAAGATATGATCCACCCCAAACCTGTTGAACGTGGTCCCGTAGCCGCCCGAGACGGAAAGCGCCGCATTGGAGAGTGCTATTTCCAACCCGATCTGGCTTGGAAAGGCGGGGTCGAGAATGCCGACAGAAAACGCCAATCCGTCCGGTGTGACGCCCAGAGCGCGGGTTTCGCCCAGTTCGATCATAGCATTCTCGAACCCCTGATTGCCCAGCAATTCGGTGATCCGGTCGGTGATATAGCCTTGCGCGATGCCATTTAGGCTGATCGCCATGCCCGATTGCCCCAGCCGCAGGGTATTTCGATCGCGGAAAATCGCGGTGTAGTCTACCAGCCGCAGCACGCGATCAAGGCCCGTCAAGTCCGTTGCGCCGCTGGCGTAGAACCGCCAAAGCGGCTGGATCGTGGGGTCAAAGGCCCCTTCGCTGGACTGGGCGATCTGTTGGCTGTGATCTAATACCAGTTGAAGGTCGGGCGAGGCTTTGTCCAACCGTCCCTCGCGGTTCAAGCGCGAAATCTCGCTGTCGGGGCGGTAGAGGCTGAAGATATCTTCCAGCCGGTCAACCTCGGCGAGCATCTGGGCGATGGCGCGTTCGGCAATGCGCTTGTCGGGATGCCAAAGGGTGATGTTGGACAGTCCTCCAAGGGTTTCACCACTCCATCGAGCCAGTTCGGCGGGGTGGCCAAATCCGCGCAGCGACAGGATGCCAGCCGGCAGGGCAAGTGCAGCCCCAAGGATTTTAAGCGATTGGCGGCGGTTCAACGGGCGTGTCATGGCTTACGCCTTTTCCGGCATGGGCAAGCCGAACGTCAGGTTTGGGACACTGCCCCTTTCCCGACGCTTGCGGGCCTGTGCCAAGGGGGGACAACGGTGGTCATCGTGATATTCGACCTGGCAGTCAAGGCATTGAAAACATTCCGACATGATGATTTTCCCACTGCTTTCAATGGCCCGAACCGGACAGGACCTTTCGCACAGGTGGCATGGGCTGCCGCATTCGGGCCGCCGTTTCAGCATATCGATCAAATGCAAGCGGTCGAGAACGGCCAATCCTGCCCCAAGTGGACATAGGAACCGGCAATAGGCCCGCTCGGTAAAGAGCCCGATCAGCAAAAGGATCGTGGCGTAGATGACATAAGGTAGCCCGCGCACGAATACCGCCGTGATTGCGGTTTTGAAGGGTTCAACCTCTTCGACTTTGGCGCCGATGGACGGGGCGGCGAAGGTCAGCACGATGATCAGCGCGACGAGCCCATATTTTACAAGCCACAGTTTTCTTTGGATTTTTTCTGACGGGTTCCATTGCGGCAGACCAAGGGCCCGTGCGACTTGGGCCAACAATTCCTGAAGCGCGCCAAAGGGGCAGAGCCAGCCACAAAATACGCCGCGCCCAAGCAGGACCAGCGAAATCAAGGTATAGACCGAGATCATCACGATTAACGGCTCGGCCAGATAGAAGGCATAGCCCAGGTGATCGAACGGCGCCTTGATGTAGTTCAAAAGATGCACGATGGACAGTTGTGCGCTGGCGGTCCAGCCGATCCAAAACAGGGTGAACAGCAAAAATCCGGCGCGGACATAGCGGTGCAAAAGCCGGTTTCGCGCCAACTGGTGCTGAAAACCGAGGATCAGGGTCAGAACAATCAGGGCTACCCCAAGGATCGCAATGTCGCGCTTTCCTTCGACCCAAGGTTCGACCCAGGCCATAGCGCTTGAGGTATCTGGCATCAAGATCAACTGCGGTGGCAGGGTATAGGTCAGTTCTGTCAGCAAGAAGGGCACCTTGGTGCCGTCAGGCCGCAGCGCCGAGGCAAAGATCTGCGCCGTCCAGGGTTTCATCGGATCAAAGCCGCTGTCCGCAGGCATGATCAAGAGATCCGCGATGGTCCGCGTTGACATGATTGCATCTGCCTTGCTGAAATAGACGTCATGGCCACCTTGAGAGATCATGACCCGGTCCAGACGAAAATCATTGGAAAGATTGTTGAATTTTGTGCCGCGGTGGTCATAGGCTCCGCCGACACTGCCCACAAAGATTGCATTTGTCCCAGTGGGTTCGTCGTTTACCAGAGCCTCAAAGCTTTCTGGTCCGGCCCCGTTACGCCCCACCGTCGGCGGGTTGCCATAGCCCACCACAAAATCAATATAAGTGTCGTCTGGCCCACCTTGCATGGGCATTTCGGGAAGAAGATCACCAAGCCCGGCCTTTGTCATCACGGCCTGCAGGTCGGCGTTGGTCATATGGGCCTGTGCAAGGGCACCATTGGCGACCAGCTCGTCGATGCTCAGCGGTTTGAAGTTGAAAGTGTCGATGGTCGGCTCGTTGACCACGATTTCCTCGGTCCGATATCGCAGGACCATGCGTGCGCCCTCTTGCACGGCGTTGCGCATCGCGCGGGCAGAAATGGTGGCGCCCGCCACATAAGAAGGTTCAAGGCTGCCCACCGCCCCTATCCGACCTTCAACGCCTTGCAGGCTGATCAGATATTGGACCATCCGACCGGTCCGGGCACGGTCGTTCAGAAGATAGGGCTCACGGTGAAAAAGCAGGGCGGCCCCTGTGATCTTGCCGTCCATATCGATCCCAGCGATCACATCAAAGGGCGTACTGGAATAGCCGGGTGCCCGCAGCACGTCGAAGGTTGAAAAAATGTAGCCCACCATTTCATCGCCTACAAAGGCAGCGGCGGCAATTGGGCCATCGTCGGCCACTAACGCGACCCTTTCGACGCCTTGAAAGACCAGTTCGATGACCGCCGGGGTCAGCCTGTCGATCAGGGGGACGGGTGTTAACGTCGGGTCAAAGGCATTCATTGCGGGCATCATCTGAACCGGCACCTGCGTTGACTGACCAGTCATGGTTTCAGGGCTTTCAGTGTGGTCGTGGGTTTCTTCTTCCGGATTGATTTCGATGGTCGTAGGGGCCGCAGGGGCGCTGTTCGTCTCCGCATCTTCTTCTGGGTTTGATTGCGCGCGCACTGGCGCGGCCAAGATGGCCAGCGACAGCGAGATGGCCAGTACCAAAACGGCAACCCATCGCATTGACCAACGTGCAGCCCGATTTTTTGGTTTGGGTCGGATCATTTGTCACCACATCCGGAGTTATCTAACGTGCTGTCCGGCATGACGGTGTTGCAATAGATGACTTTGTCCAGCTTTGTACCCTGAAGATTGGCCCCCAGCAGGGATGCCCGCTCCAATGAGGCTCTGCCTAGATTGGCGTTGGTCAGATCGGCATCCGACAGATCTGCCCCGAACAGATCTGACCCGCCAAGGTTCGCGCCGGTCAAATCGGCCGCCGACAGATGCGCCCCAACCAGATTGGCACCGCCAAGATCAGCATCCATCAAATGGGCACCGGTCAGGTCTGCATGAAAAAGGTTTGCTCCTCGCATATCGGCGCGGACCAGGGTGGTTCCGTCAAGATTGGCCCCGATCAGGACGCTGAAATACAGCCGCGCCGACGTCAGGTTGCTGTCGGTCAGGGTCGCCGCCCGCAAGTCTGTTTGAACAAAATTTGCCCCTTGCAAATCGCAAGCCCTGCACGTCATGGACCCAAGGAATGTGGTAAGATCGTCCGTGTCCCACGCGCCCGCAAGCGTTGGGAGCGCTGCCAAGCACAGGACCGCCATTGCCTTGTGCAAGACCACCACCTGCCCGTCCAAAATGCGATCCTTCCGCCAATTGACGCTGCTGCGCTGTCGATGCTGTCGTTGATTTCATACTGACAGGCCGACAGGTCCAAGGGAAACGCCAAGATGGTTTCGTTTTGGCCTGTGCCGCGTCCTCATCGATGCGTTTTTGATGACTTCATTGCATTCTGTGGCAATCGCCGTCGACAGAAGGTTGAATAAGAGGCGGGATGGCTTGAGTGTACTGAAATTTATTATAATAAAAACAGTAAGTTACATGACTTTTTTGGGATAGATCGACAATGCGCAGACCCAGCAAAGCGCGTGAGGAGGGACGATTTAAACAAAGGGCCAATGAAAAATCTATGCTATCTATTGGGAAATCAGATCGACCAGTCTCTTAGACTCAAGGTATCAGCCACCCGAAAAATGTTGGAGTTTACCTTGACGTCAATAAGAAAATTGCCCTTTACCACAAGCGCGGCGCTGTGCCTGTTTGCAACACTGGTTCAGGCCGAAACCGTGACTGTAACTTGCACAGGCATGTTGGATTTCGACATCTACACGATCGACACTGCGCAAGAGACACAAGTGGTTATGGGCATCGGGGATGCCAAGGTCGCGCTGACAGACGGCGCTATCGTGCTAGAAGGTGCGTTTGGAGTTTACCGATTCGATCTGGAGGACGGTACGAAGTGGCATAACGACGTCGATACCGAAATCTATTGCACCTATCAGGGTTTATCGCAGGACTGACGGACCAAACATCCGATCGATCGTCAGATCGCTGCCCTTTGGTGCGCCCGCGCAAGCCGCACTTTGATCCCACATCTCAGGATCACATCCAAGGATCTGGCATCACGCTGCCAGTTCAACATTCCTTTTTTCAATACGACTCATCAGGTTTTCCGCCGCACTTACTTGTTGGATGGCTGAAACACTGGGCTACTCTAACCGCAGGATAAGCTTCGCGGCACACCCAGATCGTTTTGTGCCACGTGCAACCGCGTGCCGCGATTTATCCTGAGTTTTCGTAGAACGGGCTCTCTTTACAGCCCAAGCGGAGGGAGATGAATGGCGATAACCTTGAACATCAACGGGCAGGATCACGAGATTGACGTGGATCCCCAAATGCCTCTGCTATGGGCAATCCGCGAAAAGGCTGGATTGACGGGAACCAAGTTCGGCTGCGGGATCGCGCAATGCGGTGCCTGCACTGTTATCGTAGACGGTAACGCCGTGCGATCCTGTAACACCCCTGTCGCGACCGCTGTGGGAAAAGCAATCCGCACGATCGAAGGTGTGTCCGCAAACAACGATCATCCGGTCCAGGTGGCGTGGCAGGAACTTACGGTTCCGCAATGTGGCTATTGCCAGTCTGGACAGATCATGTCTGCGGTTGCTTTGCTGGAAAACAGCCCAAGCCCGACAGACAATGAAATCGACAAGGCGATGGCGGGAAATATCTGCCGTTGCGGAACCTATCCGCGCATTCGTGCGGCGATCCATCGTGCAGCCGAGTTGACAAAATGAGTGAGGAGTTTCCCCATGAACCAACATAACCTGACGAGACGGAATTTCCTCAAGATCTCAACCTCTGTTGCTGGCGGGTTGATGATCGGGTTCAATATTCCGACGACGGCGGAGGCTGCCGCAGGCGATGCAACCGAAATCAACGCCTGGCTCACGATTGGTCCAGACAATATCGTCAGCATCGTAACGCCACAAACCGAAATGGGACAGGGCGCTTGGACGGCCATTCCCATGATGGTTGCAGAGGAACTAGACATTCCGTGGGAGAACGTGCGCAACGTGCGTGCCGATGCCAACCGCCATGTCAACAATGCCGATCTTTACACCACAACCTCGACAGGTGGATCGAGCACCGTGTCGAAGCGGCATCCCTATATCATGCAGGCTGGGGCTTCCGCTCGAGAACGGCTGCGCGTTGCCGCCTCGAAACGGTGGAATGTTCCGCTGGACAAGGTGGTTGCCAAGCAGGGCATTCTGACGGCCGAACACGAATCGTCCGGCAAGCTTCAAGGCACCTACGGCGAATTCGCCGCCGATGCCGCGGCGGTAACGCTTGAGGCGGAACCCGCGATCAAAGCCTATGGTGATTGGTGGCTTCTTGGCAAAGAGGTCAAGCGCCTTGATGTGTCACTTAAGACCAACGGCGCTGCCATCTATCCGATTGACGTTTCGGTTGACGGGATGGTCTACGCGGCCGTTCAGGCGTGTCCAGTGCCCGAAGGCAAATTGGTCAGCTATGACTTTGAAGCAGTCAAGGGCATGCCCGGCGTCATTGCGGCCGTCGAACTCAAGCAAGTCAAGGACGTCCCGGTGGCTACGGATCTGCGAAGCGCCGTGGCCATCGTTGCCGAAAGCTGGTATCAGGCCAAAAATGCTTTGGCGGTGATGCCGATCGTCTGGGACTTTGGTCGTGGCGCAACCATCAGCTTCGAAAGCCAGACGGCCGAGGCGTTGAGCCTGCTGGCGACTTCGGGCACGCTGGTCAAGGATGAGGAAGGCAATATCGGCAAGGGCCTCGACAGGGGTGTCAATCATGACGCCGTGCCCGACTTGATAGCCTCGGCCAGCAAACTGGTCACGGGCGAAGTCTATTCACGCCCGTTCGAAGCCCATGCGACTATGATGCCACCCTGCGCCGTGGTGGATGTCAAAGCCGACCGGGTCGATGTCTGGACCTTCACTCAAGACATCGCCCGCTCTTTGAACGAAGTCGCCGACCAATTGGCCCGTGACACAAAGACCGTCTTCCTCCACCAGACCCACCTTGGTGGCGGCTTTGGTGGCGGCTATAACATGGATGTTCACCGGCAGGCGGCCGCGATATCCGAATCCATCGGCCGCCCGGTCAAGGTCATCCGCAGCCGGGAAGAGGACATTGCGCAAGACTCGCAACGTCCGCCGGTCTGGGGGACGTATAAGGCAGCCCTGGGGGACGACGGCCTTCCGATTGCGCTGGTGACGCACTTTGTGGGTGAAGAAAAGAAGCCCGCCTACTCGCAACGGGGCGTGGCCAATATGCCCTATCTGGTGCCAAACCGGCGGCATGAATACGGTGCCGTCAAAAACCATATCCCGATCGGAGCTCATCGGGCGCCGGGGGCCAACTCCAACGGGTTCATCGTCGAACAGATGGCGGATGAACTGGCGCAAGCCGGGGGCTGGGATCCGCTGGACTGGCGGATCAAGATGACCGAAGGGAACGAGCCTTGGCAGCGCGTGCTTTTGGCCATGAAGGAAAAGTCCGGTTGGACAACAGACATGGGCAATGGCGAAGGCATGGGGTTGGCGGTCGTCGAATCCCATGGCACGATTGCAGGGTGTGTTGCGAATGTTTCAGTCAGCAGACGTGGTCAAATCTTCATCGACAAGCTGCAGTACTTCATCAACAGCGGCTATGTGATCAACCCGCTCGTCGCCCGCGAACAGGCGGAAAGCTCAGCGATTTGGGAACTGGGTCATACGATGTTCGGCGGTCTGCAGTTGCGGGATGGTCGGATTGTCAACACGAACTTCGACTCTTACACCTTGATGCGGATGCCCGACACACCACCGGTGATCGAGGTTAACCTTGAGATGTCACAGGATCAGTGGTGGGGTGGTTTGGGCGAGCCGACCGGTCCGCCAACGCCCCCTGCCGTGGCCAACGCCATCTTTTACGCCACGGGAACCCGGATCAGGACAACTCCCCTGTCAAAAGCAGAGCTTTAAAGAAAACGCGGGGCCCGCAACAGGGCCCCGATTCAGCCTGTTTGACACAGAAATAAAAGGGGCACTGCGGGGCCCCTTTTTTCGTCAGGGCAATCGCGTTTGGCTTAGCCCGGCTTATTTACGGAAATCGGTAGGATTGGTTGCGTTCGTCTGAAAACGCTGTAGATTCAAGCTTCTAGTGGCAAACTGACGGCAGCATCGGACGCACGCATGGGTGAAACTTTACAGCGGGTCACGCCCAGTTTCAATCGTTCGCT
>CAXNKP010000080.1:0-8020 GCA_964202815.1 Stagnihabitans sp.
AAACGGCCACCCGCAAAGCAAACTTGACGATCTGCTGCCGTGGAACTTCGCGAAGTCAAGCTAAGCTGACCGTGGTACCCAGCGACCGCTTACGTTAGTGTGGTTAGGGACCTTGGATTTTCTTTTCGCCTATCTAGGTCCGCCGGAGCAAAAACAGTGCCACCGTTGCCAAGGCTCCAATCCCAGCTGTCAGCCAGATCGCCTGCAGACCCCAGTTTGCCAGCGCAGCGCCGAAAAGGAGTGGCGCCCCAGCCTGCAATATGCGGGCCGGGGCATTCAGCCAGCCCAAACGCGCCCCGTATCCCGCCGTCCCAAACAGCGCGAGGGGCAGCGTGCCTTTTGCTATGGTGAGGATCCCGTTGCCTGCGCCATGCATAACAGCAAAGAGGTATGCCACCGGTCCTCCAAAGGTCACAAGGCAAACAGCGGCAACTGGATGAGCTGAGGCGGCAAGTCGAGCTGAACTAAGAGGATTAAACCGACGCAGAAACCCAAACTCCAAAACCCGAGCGGCAACTTGTGCAGGCCCGATGAGAGCGCCCGCCGCAATGGCGACTGCAACGCTAGCTCCTGAAGCTTCGAGCAGCCCAGGCAAATGAGCGGCCATTGCGGTTGAGTTGAACCAAGTTGCGGCAAAAACAAATGACAAAAGAAAGAGCGCAAATCTTGGCGGCTCTGCGTCTTCGGCGATATCGCTTACGCTTGGTACGCTCTTGCTCCTGGCAGTGGGCAGAAGTGCATTCAACGGCAGCGCCAAAAGCAGGTGGATAAGGGCCCAGCCTATACAAGCCTCTCGCCAACCCCATGTCGCCAGCATCAAGCCCGATAAGGGCCAACCCACGGTGCTCGCGAAGCCCGCAATTAGGGTTATACCGGTTATCGGCCGGCGGGCATCCTTCCCATATATGCCTGCCAAAGTTGCAAAAGCAGCCTCATAAAGCCCAAGCCCCATCCCAAATCCAATGACTGCCCACCCAAAGAATAGAATTGCTAACGAAGGCGCAAGGGCAAGCAGAGCAAGTCCCAAAGCAAAAACAAAGTTAGAGATCATCAGCACGCCACGGCCACCAAGCCTATCGATGCGGGCGCCAGCCCAAGGCCCAACGATTGCAGAAACAAGCAGTGCTATAGAAAACGCACCAAAAACCCAAACGGGATTGAGAGAAAAGCTGGCTGCCATTGGCGCTGCGAGAACGGCGGGGATATAGTAGCTTGAGGCCCAACTAATGGTCTGAGCGCTTCCCAAGGCTGCAATCACAAGACTTTGACGCTTTGGTTTGACGGCACACCTCATTTATCTGCGTTCATTAGTCCATCAAAAAAGCCTACTAGGTTAGCATATGCTCAACACCGCGCAGAACGCCAGCACTAACAAATAATACACGATCACAGATTTCAGTGCCGCTGTTCCAAATCATTCGACGACGGGCACACCCAATCTCCATCAGGCGTGGCATCGCAGGTCAGGCGAAAGGCTGGAAGGTGGGGGCCACGAAACGCTTACGCATCGCCTTGCTGATCGAAACTTGCAAAATTAATGGCGTGGACCCCTTCGCCTATCTCAAAGCTACACTGACAGCGATCGCCAACGGCCAACGCTGCAACCCTTACCCGTCCCTGCGTCGATTCTGCTGACATGGCCTAATTTGAAAGATATTGACGTTATCTGAATGAATGTGGTATTGGGCATTCTAAGTGGAAGAGGGTTACGTATCAATGCCGTCAAGAATCGCCATCACTGTCGGCGGCCCCACTGGGTTCGGCCGGGAAGTCGCAACCAAGAGGGTAGGCCGGCTCTGGCGCGTCATCGAGCACGGCGTGATCGAGGTGACGTCATAAGCTCCTCGCCCACCCACGAGACGGTCTGCGCGGCCCTTGAGATCGGGAGCGGCGCGGTGCCACAGTTGGAGGCCGCGTTGCGGGCGAAGCTCGCGCCGCTGTCGATTGTCGACGCACAAGCGCTGCCTGCGGATCATCCTCCTGGCATGCCGTGGGTGCCGGGGGGTCTGCTGGACTACACTGCGCTCGTCCATGCGGCTCGGTTGGCGATTGAGGCGCGCATTGATGTCATATGCAGCGCTCCGCGAAACATGGGAGGGGCTAAGCCTCGCAGCGAAGCTCTACAGCGTCCAAGTCGAATTTCTCGCCGATCTGACCGAAGTTTCAGAGCCGCTGATGAGGCTTGCAAATGGCGCCCATCGCGTCAGCCACATCGCGACACCTAGCACCCGAGTGGATCACGCGGGTACCTGCCGATGCCCTACCGACGGCATGAGGCCAACCTGGCCCGCCGTCTGCCGTGAAGACCAGAAAGGACCCCGCCTAGGGGCCTACATCACCAAAGGAGGAACGACCATGACCCGATACTGGAAGTACGGCGCAGCGGCGCTGACACTCGTTACGACCTTCGTCGCACCCGCGGCTTGGGCACAGGAATGCCCACCGATCCCCAAGAAGGACAGCTACACCGTCGGTTGGGCACAGATTTCGAACAACAACTCTTTCCGCTTGACTGAGACAGAAAGCATCGTTGCCGAAGCCGCAAAGCGTGGCCATACACTGATCCAGACTGACGCCAACGACGACACGGCCAAGCAGCTCAACGATGTCGAGGACCTTTTGGCGCGCGGGATCGACATCCTTGCGATCCCGCCGCGTGAATTCGAGGCCTCGGCTGCGGCGCTGGCGGCTGCTAAAGAGAAGGGCGTGCCGGTGTTTCTTGTCGACCGTTCTGCGGCTGGAACGGCGGGGGTGGATTTCGTCACCGTGATGTCATCGAACTTCATCCGCCAAGGCGAGCTGGCGGCGGACTGGGTTGTGAAGCGGACAGGCGGCACGGCACGCGTTGTCGAATTGACTGGAACGCCCGGTGCCTCGGCCTCGATCGAACGTTCCAAGGGGTTCGTCGACGCCGTGGCGGATGACAAGGGCATAGAGCTTGTCGCCCAGCAGTCGGCTAACTTCGACCAAGCGACCGCGCAGTCGGTGATGGAGCAGATCATCCAGGCCACCGGCGGCAACTTCAATGTGGTCTATACCTCGGCCGACGTTATGGCGCTCGGCGCGATCCAGGCGCTGGAGGCAGCGGGCATCCCGGTCGGTGGCGAGAATGGCGTGATCGTGACGGGCATGGACGGCAACAAGGCGGGGATCCAGTCGATCCTTGACGGCAAGCTTTCCATGTCGGTCGAAACCAATCCACGCTTCGGGCCACTTTTGTTCGATACCATGGAGAAGTGGCTCGCCTGCGAGAAGATACCGGCCTTTGTCGAAGTGCAGGACCGCGTCTTCGACGCCGCAAACACCACCGCGCAGACGCTGGCTGAGGCGTTCTGATCTGCAGACAGAAATGGCTGGCCGGGCCCTATCCAACGCCCGGCCGGCCACATCTTATCGCCCCGAGAGGCAACATGGACATTGCTCCCCTAGCCCGGCTCTCGGGCATTGAGAAACGTTTTGACGGCGTGTTGGCGCTGGCCGATGTGAACTTTGACCTGCGGGCGGGCGAAGTCCACGCGCTTTTGGGCGAGAACGGCGCGGGCAAGAGCACGCTGATCAAGGTCCTGACCGGCGTCTATCAGCCGGATGCCGGCGTGATCGAAGTGGGCGGCAGGGTCACGACCTTCCGTAACCCCGCCGAGGCGCAGACAGCGGGCATCGTCACGATCCATCAGGAAATCCATCTGGTACCCACGCTGGACGCGGTGGCCAACCTGCATCTCGGGCGCGAGCCGAGGCTGCCTTGGGGGCTCGTCGATCACCGCCGGATGCGTCGCGAGGCTGCGGGGATGCTGGCGCGCTATGGTGCAAACGTCGACCTTGACCGGCCCGTGGGCGAGCTTGGCGTGGCCGTGCAGCAGCAGATCGCGATCGTCCGCGCATTGTCACTTGGAGGACGTGTGCTTGTCATGGATGAGCCCACCTCCGCGCTAACACACCGCGAGGTTGACCATTTGCTCTCTATCACCGAACGGCTTAGGGCCGATGGTATCGGGATCGTTTACATCACACACCGGCTTGACGAGGTGTTCCGCCTCGCCGACCGGGTCACCGTGCTGCGCGACGGACGGCTCGTGCTGACCGAGCCAGCGGCGGAGATGAAGCGGCCCCGGCTGGTTTCAGCCATGCTCGGCCGCCCCGTTGCCGCTGCCGCCCCTCGAAACCAGCCCATGGCTGGTGAGGCTGTCACGGTCCTTGCCGCCCGTGCGATTGCTCGGGAGCCACGCGTCACCGGGGCAAGCCTAGAGATGGCGCAGGGCACGATCCTCGGTCTGGCCGGGCTGCAAGGATCGGGCCGAACCGAACTGATGCGGCTTCTTTTCGGCGCCGACCGCCCAACATCTGGAGAGGTCTTGCTGAACGGGGCGCCCGGCCCGCGTTCGCCAGTCCAGGCGCTGGCTCGCGGGCTTGCTTACCTGCCCGAGGACCGCAAGGCCGACGGCATTGTGCCAGACCTTTCTGTGCGCGAGAACCTCAGCCTCATTCTTCTACCGCGCCTAACCCGCTGGGGATTTATCAGCCGCTCTCGCGAGCGCGCAGAAGTGGCCCGCTTCATGACGCAGCTTGGTGTCAAGGCAGCAAGCCCGGAAACGCGCATCCGCGACCTGTCTGGCGGCAATCAGCAGAAGGTACTGATCGCCCGACTCCTGTGCACAGCACCCGATGCCTTGCTGCTCGACGACCCGATGCGCGGGATCGACGTCGGGGCCAAGGCCGATATCGCGCGGTTGATCGCCGATTTGGCGGAAAAGGGCATGGCGGTGCTGCTGACCTCGTCCGAACTGGGCGAGATCGCAGCCCTGTGCGACCGGGTCACCATCCTACGCGACGGGCGCACCCTTGGCACCCTCGCGGGGTCCGATGTTACCTTTGCGGGGCTGGCTGAGGCCATCGCCGCAGACGATCCGGCCGAGGCCGCATGACGGCCGCGCCCGCTTCCAGCCCCCCCTTCATGGGACGTCTGCGCGCACTTTTGCGCGGGCGCGAGATCCTTTTGGCGCTGGCAATCGTCATCTTGCTCAACGCGATATTCACATCCAATTTCGCGTCGTGGCGCAACGTCGAGATCACTTTGATCCAGATGGTCTTTGTTGCCCTCGTCGCCACCGGAATAACGCTGGTGATCGCTACCGGCGGGATCGACCTGTCGGTGGGTGCTGTGATGGGCCTTGCCTCGGTAGTGGCAGTGGCGCTGATGCCCTACGGCATTATTGCGATGGCCGCGGGCTGCCTTGGGGCGGGGCTGGCGGTCGGGTTGTTCAACGGTGCGCTGATCGTCGGCTTTGGCGTACAGCCGCTCCTCGTGACGCTTGGTTCGTTGATTTGGGTGCGCGGCCTCGCGCAATATCTAAGCGGCGGGCGCAAGGAATACTTTGAGGACGCGGCCATGCAGTTTCTTGGCATCGGACGGGTATGGGGCCTGCCGCTGCAGGTTATCATTGCCGCGATTGTGGTCGCGGTTGTGGCACTTGTCGTGGCGCACACGGTCTTTGGGCGCAGGCTGGTAATGGTGGGCGGCAACCCCGCGGCGGCACGGCTGGCGGGGGTGCCCGCTGGGCGCACCATTCTGGCGGCCTATGCGCTGTGCGGGCTGCTTGCAGGCCTTGCCGGGCTTTTCATCACCGCCCGCGTCGGCAGTTCTGACCCGACCAACTTCGGCGTACTGATCGAGCTTGACGCCATCGCCGCCGCGGTCGTCGGTGGCACGGTCCTCGCGGGCGGGCGGGCGCGCGTCGTGGGAACCGCTGTCGGGGCGCTGCTGCTGCAATTGACGACGGCGGCAATGATCATGAACAACGTAGGCTTCGCTGTGGCCCTTGTGGTCAAGGCGGCGCTCATCCTTTGCGTCGTCGCCTTGCAGCGGAGGCGGGTATGACTGCGGTGCCCGCCGCTAGATTGCGGCTCGACGGCAGATTGATCGCTGCGGTGCTGGCGCTGGTCCTCGTGCTGGCGATCGGCGCATGGCGCAACCCCGAGTTCCTCGGTGCCGAGAATATTTTGAACGTGCTGCGTCAGAACGCGGTGCTGATGCTGTTGGCCATCGGCATGACCTTCGTGATCATTTCGGGAGGGATCGACCTGTCGGTTGGCTCGATCCTTGCCTTCACCAGTGTCGTGACGGTAAAGCTGGCGCCCCAGGGACTTCCGTTTGCCGCTGGGGCAGCGGTGCTGACAGGCCTAGGCCTTGGCATGGTGAACGGACTGCTCGTCGCGCGGCTACACATCGCGCCCTTCATTGCCACGCTTGTCACGCTGCTTGCGCTGCGCGGGCTGACACTTGCGGTCTTTGGCGAAGAGACGGTGGCACTGACCGAAGGGCGCAGCAAAATCCTGGCCTTCGGCCGTGGCTTCGTGCTTGGCCTGCCCGTGCAGGTGCCCATCGTCGTGGCGGTGCTGGTGGCCGCCTGGGTGCTTCTGACGCAGACCCGTTTTGGGCGTGCGGTCTATGCCGTGGGCGGCAGCGAAGATTCGGCGCGCCTGCTTGGGATCGACGTGGCCACGACGCGCTTCGCCGTCTATGGACTGAGCGGGGCGATCGCGGGGCTGGCCGGTTTCTTGTTCGCGGTGCGGATTGGCGCCGGGATCACCAACTACGGGCTGGGACTGGAACTTGACGCCATCACCGCCGTCGCACTTGGCGGAACGCTGCTGTCCGGGGGCGTGGGAGGCGTTGCAGGCACGGCGGTCGGCGTGCTGATCGTGGGTTTCCTGTTCAATCTCTTCAATCTTGACGCAACCCTGGACACCTTCCTGCAGAAGGTCGTGCGCGGCGGCCTTCTGACCGTGGTCGTGGTGATGCAGGGCACCATTCTTCAACGGAGGCGGCAATGATCAGATCGCAGGGATTGGGACGCGGCCCAGTCAGCGTGACAGGCCTAGGCTTCGGCGGGGGCCCGACGGGCTGGGACATGACGCCGGATGCGGAGGGCAGGGCACAGGCAACCCTGGCCGCCTCGTGGGACGCGGGCATCCGCTATTTTGACACCGCGCCCTTTTACGGCCACGGGCGAAGTGAACGCCGCATAGGCAGCTTCCTTGCAAGCCTGCCGCGCAAAGACTTCGTGCTGTCAACCAAGGTAGGACGGCTGATCGTGGGTGGAAAGCCGGTCTATGACTACACCCGCGACGGCACATTGCGGTCGGTGGATGCAAGCCTTGCGCGTCTGGGGATTGACCGGATCGACCTTCTGCTGGTGCACGACATCGACACCTACACGCATGGCGCGAACCAGCCCGCCCGGCTGCGCGAGGCCCTGGCTGGGGCGCTTCCGGCCTTGGCCGACCTCAAGGCGCAAGGCGTTATCCGTGGCTTCGGGCTTGGCGTGAACGAGTGGCAGGTTTGCGCTGATGTCGCGGCCGTCATGCCGCTCGACGCTATCTTGCTCGCCGGTCGCTACACGCTTCTGGAACAGGGGGCGCGCGGCTTTCTGGACGAGGCCGCAGGTCGGGGCATCGGCATCATCCTTGGCGGCCCTTACAACAGCGGCATCCTCGCCACCGGCGCGCGCGAGGGCGCACTTTACGACTACAAGCCTGCCCCGCCCGAGGTACTGGAACGTGTCGCGCGCATCGAAGCGTTGCTAAAGCGCCACGGTGTTCCCCTAGCGGCAGCCGCCCTGCAGTTTCCGCTGCGCCACCGCGCTGTGGCCACCGTCATCCCAGGCCTGCTTGGACCCGAACAGGTTGCCCAGACCCGCGCGCTTTTCGCGCATCCCATCCCCGAACCAGTCTGGGCCGACCTCGCAGCCGCAGGCCTGATTGCTTCTGACCCAGGAGAATGCCCATGAAGTCGCCCTATGACGTCATCGTTGTCGGTTCAGGGTCTGGCGGTGGCGTCACCGCCGCGCGGCTGTCGGAAAACCCCGAACTTTCGGTGCTGCTGCTGGAGGCCGGCCCCGACTTTCCTGACGAAGCGGTGCGCACGCCGCTTTTCACAGTCTCGGGCGCGCATACTTGGCGGGTTTCCGGTGTGCCCGAACTCGACTGGAACCTCGTGGACCGTGACCTCTCAGGCCGCCGC
>CAXNKP010000081.1:0-8009 GCA_964202815.1 Stagnihabitans sp.
CCATCGAGACGCCGGACAAAACCTCGACCCCGTCCAATCGCACAAAGATGTCCTGCGCCTGCAGCAGCATCACGCCAGCCCCCGCACTGGGCTTTGGGAGATAGAGCAAGCCGGGCATAGTCCTAAAGCCTCTAGCGTGGCGCGTTCAACCGTAAAGCCGACCTTCTTGGCCGCTTGGCCCAAGGAAAGCCCAATCGCAGCACCCGGCGCTTCGGCCACCACGTTGCACAGGCGGCAGATAAGAAACGCGGGAGCGTGGATTTCGCCCGGATGCATACAGGCCGTAAAGGCGTTCAGGCGGCGAATGCGGTGGGCCAGACCGTTTTCTTCCAAAAACTCTAAGGCGCGGTAGGCGACGGGCGGCTGATGACCAAACCCCTCGGCGGCCAAGCGTTCCAGTACATCATAGGCCCCCATGGCGCGGTGCGCCTCCAGCAAGATTTGCAAGGTGCGGCGGCGCACCGGCGTCAGCCGCTGGCCGGCTTGGGCCAACTGCACCTCGGCCAAGGCCATAACCACATCCGAACAGCGGCTGTGATCGTGGGGGGCAAAGGCCAGATCAGGCTGCGCACAGCCGGGGCAAGTGGACGGGTCGTGCATTGGGCACCTGTTTTGCGTTATACTATAACATATATCTTGACATGTTATGATATAACACATTACACCACCTGATATCCATCTGAAAGGCCCAAAAATGCGTGCACTCGTCCTTTTCCTTTTACTGTCCTCCCCTGCGCTGGCCGATGTGCCACAGGTGCAAACCGATATTCCGCCAGTAGCGGCCCTTGTGGCGCAGGTGATGGGCGACTTGGGCACGCCCGGCGTGCTGCTAGACAAGGGTGGTGACGAGCATGACATGCAACTGCGCCCCAGCCAGATGCGTGCACTGACGGACGCGCAGCTTTTGGTCTGGGTGGGCCCCGAACTGACACCGGGGCTGGATACGGCCCACCAATCGGTGCGCGATTTGCAAAGTTTGGCCCTGCTGGACGATCCTGCCACCCTCCGCTTGCCCTATACCGATGGCAGCCCAAACCCGCACGCTTGGCTTGACCCGACGAATGCGAGCCTGTGGCTTGGCGTCATCGCCCAGCGCCTGTCAGCCCTAGACCCAACCCATGCCGCCACCTATGCGGCCAACGCAGCTTCAGCCCAAACCCAGATCGCGGCACTGGATTCAGACCTTGCCAGCCAATTGGCTGGCCTGACGCAAAGCTTTGTCACCTACCACGACGCCTATGGCTATTTCACCGCCCATTACCACCTGCCCTCTGCCGGAGGACTTGCCGCAGGGGATGCCGCCCCACCGGGTGCCGCCCGCCTATCAGCGCTGCGCGCGCAGGCAGAGAAAGGCCAGATCGCCTGCGCCTTCCCCGAAGCCCAGCACGACCCGGCCTTGATCACCAATCTGGCCCAAGGCACCGCTGTGTTCGTGGGCCCGCCCTTGGATCCGGTCGGATCAACGCTTGACCCTGATCGCCACGCCTATGCCAAGCTGATGATTGCCCTGACCCAATCCCTGCTGACCTGCGCCAATAAACCTTGACCTGTGCGGCGCCATCCGCCACCAAAGGCGAATAGATCCCCAAGTCAGGTAAAAGTCCCCATGTCACCCGCCCAGATCACCCCGTTTGGCACAACCGCTACTGGCCAAGATGTTGCTTGCGTCACCTTGAACGGCCACGGGTTGACAGTGGCCATCATTACCAAAGGAGCGACGCTGCAATCTGTACGCCTTGCTGGGGTGGATCACGACCTGACTTTGGGGTCGAACAGTCTGGCCGATTACGAAGGCGAGATGCGCCATCACGGCTCGCTGGTGGCGCCTGTGGTCAACCGGTTCAAAGGGGCGACGGCACCTGTTGACGGCAAGCTGCGGACGTTTGAGGCGAACCAAGACGGCAAACACACATTGCACTGCGGGGCTGCGGGCACCCAGCACAAGGTCTGGAACGTGGTCGAAGCCAACGATACCGCCGTCACCCTTGCGGTGGACCTGCCCGATGGCGAAGGCAATATGCCCGGCAACCGCCATGTGACGGCCCGTTTCTCGCTGCACCAAGGCGCGCGCCTGCATCTTGAGGTGACAGCCACCACCGATGCCCGAACCCTGTTTAACGCTGCCAACCACAGCTATTGGAACCTTGATGGCAGCGCCAGTTGGGCGGGCCACAGCCTGCAAATCGCAGCCTCCAGCTACTTGCCCACCGACGATGATTTCTGCGTGACGGGCGAGATCGCAGATGTCAGCGGTACCCCGATGGACTTTCGCCGCGGCCGCAAGATCACGCCCGCCGATACAGTGCTGGACCATAACTTTTGCCTCTCTGCCGGCCGTCAGGCCCTGCGCGATGTGCTTTGGCTGACAGGGTCCAACGGGCTGATGATGACGGTGGCTACGACCGAACCGGGGATCCAGCTTTTTGATGCGCGCAGCGCGCAGCGCACGGGGGGGCCAACCTATGAGGGCTTGGCGATTGAGGCGCAAAACTGGCCCGATGCGCCTAACCATCAAAGCTTTCCGTCAATCGAACTTGAAGCGGGCGCGACTTGCGTGCAAGTGACCGAGTGGCGCTTTAGCCAATCGTAAGGCTGTTGGCCAACAGGCTTTCCAGCCCCAACCCATGGCGCGGCCTCTGCGCCAAGCGGGCGGATTGGTCGTGCAAAGCACAGATCAGCACAACCAGTGATGACCAAGCTTGCGGAATGCTTCGCGGTCTTGGGGCTAACGAGATGCTGGTCCCATTCGGGTCGGCGGACTTTTATCGCCACCGCAGCGCGCAAGATAGGTGCAGGCCATGGCGGATGCCTGTGCGAACAATGGTTACAAAGACTGCGGCTGTTCGGGTGAGGGGTGTGCCTTATGCCCTGGGTGGCTTGCAAAGTGGGTGCAAAGCCATCACACACACGCTCAAAGCAGGCGGTGACATCGCCGTGCCTGATGAAAAAGGAAGAACCGCCCAGCGGTGATCATGAGAACAGTGCGATTAGAGATGGCCCTGCAGGCGGGGGCTTGGGCTTTGCCGCCTTCGGGCGATATTGCGGTGATGCGGCCGCGCGCGGGGGATGATCTATCCGCTTTGCCAGCCTCGCGCACGGTGGTTTTGACCGGTTTTCGCCCGGATCAAGATTATTTCGCGGCCCAAGGCTACCGCGTTGAGGGCAAAGCTTTTTCTGCTGCCCTCATCTGTCTGCCCCGCGCAAGGGCTGAGGCTTGGGCAATGATGGCCCAGGCGGTGGATTTGGTAGGGGTGGGCGGATCCATAGCGGTGGATGGGCAAAAGACTGAGGGATTTGACAGCGCTTTGAAAGACTTGCGCGCTGCGGCGTTTCAATTGGGCGAGGTTGTTTCCAAAGCGCATGGCAAGTTTGTCTCTTTCACCGCCGCGCCCGTGCCTGCCGCATGGCCTGCCGCTGACTCCCAAGTGGAGGGGTTTATCACCCGCCCCGGTGTTTTTTCGGCGGACGCCGTCGATAAGGGCTCGCGTCTGCTCGCCGCCGCCCTGCCGGCTGATCTGCCTGCGCGGGTGGCTGATTTGGGGGCTGGTTGGGGCTATCTGTCGCGTACCATTCTTCTACGCCCCGGCGTCAAACGCTTGGATGTGGTCGAGGCAGAGAAGGTGGCGCTTGAATGCGCCCGTCTGAATGTGCCCAACCCCCGTGCCGAGTTTCATTGGGCCGATGTGACCAGTTTCAAGCCCGAACGCCCATGGAACGCCGTGGTGATGAACCCGCCGTTCCACACCGCGCGCACGCCCGATCCGGCGCTGGGGATGGCTTTCATCCGCGCGGCGCAGCGCGGGCTTGCGCCGGATGGCACCCTGTGGATGGTGGCCAACCGGCATCTTCCCTATGAACCCACGCTCAAAGCCCTGTTCCGCCAGGTCGAAGACGTGGGCGGTGACGGGGCTTTTCGCGTGACACGTGCAGCCTATCCGCTGCGGGGCAAATGACCTAGGCTGGAAATTGCGCCCGGCATTGGGCCAAGGCGGGTTGCGCCTCTGCCTCTCTCGCCGCGCGGCGCGCTTGCATCGAGACCAACTTGGCCGCTTCTGTCGTCAAGTCGACGGCCACGGCTTTGCGCGTCGTGGTCGGGGCAGATCCAAGGCACAGCCCCGGCCGCAGATCGCCCGTGCTGTTGGAAAGCCAAGCGCCGCAGTCAACCCAGACCGGGCTTTCCACCACCACATCGGCATAGGCATAGCCGCGCGCAAGGTTGCCTTCCGTCTCAGCAATCAGGCTGTTCAGAATCGGCAAATCTGGTGCTGTCTTTGAGATGCACTGCTGTTGCGGGCTAGCGCAGGCCATGAGGGCCAGCAAGAATGGGGCAGCCAAAAGGGGCTTCATCGGCGTCTCCTCTTTTGCATCTTTTCGGATGCAGATTTTTGGAATGTAAGGTCGCCCCGCGTTGAGCGTTGCAGAACTTACTGTTAGCACTATCTTGCTGCCAAGGAGTGACCGATGACTGACATATTTGACGACCGCAAGACCCGCGCCGCTGCCTGGTTTCGTTCTTTGCGCGACAGGATTGTCACAGACTTTGAGGCGATCGAAGATGATTTCGGCGGCTCCGCCCCCGCTGGCCGGTTCGAGGTGACGCCCACCACCCGCCCCGATGGCGGCGGTGGGTTGATGAGCGTGATGCGCGGCGGGCGGGTTTTCGAGAAGATTGGCGTGAACGTTTCCGCCGTCCATGGCACCTTGGCCGAACGCGCCCAAAAGGCCATGGCCGCGCGTGGCGTGCCCGGGATGGATCAGGACCCGCGCTTTTGGGCCTCGGGGATCTCTTTGGTGGCGCATATGCAAAACCCCCATGCTCCCGCCATCCACCTGAACACGCGGATGTTCTGGACACCCCATGCCGCCTGGTTTGGCGGTGGGTCTGACCTGAACCCCTGCATTGAATATGCGGCCGACACCCGGTATTTCCACGCCACGCTGCAAGCTGCCTGTGATGCCCACAACCCTGACTACTACCATCGCTTCAAAGCTTGGGCGGATGAGTATTTCTACGTCCCCCATCGCGGCCGCGCGCGCGGTGTGGGCGGGATTTTCTACGACGACCTCGCCACCGGCGATTGGGAGGCAGACTTTGCCTTTACCCAAGCCGTGGGTCGCGCCTTCTTGCCCGCCTTTGTGCCGCTGACGCGCGCGCGGATGGCCAGCGCCTTTTCTGAAGCGGATCGCGAAACCCAACTCATCCACCGGGGCCTTTATGCGGAATATAACCTCGTCTACGATCGGGGCACCAAATTCGGCCTTGAAACCGGCCATGATGCCAACGCTGTGTTGATGAGCCTGCCTCCGGTTGCCAAATGGACGTAGTGGGGTTTTTCAACCGCGAAATTCCAGCGTTTCGACTTGCATTGCAGTTTCTAACCCGTCTGCCCCTGTCGGCTCCCTATTCGCAAGAGGCGATGCGCCAAAGCCCGCGCTGGTATCCGGCGGTGGGGGTGGTGGTGGGGGCCTTGGCCGGATTGGCCTTTGTACTGGGCGCTTGGGTTTTCACCTCGCAGATTGGCGTTTGGTTGGCGATGGCCACGGCCGTGGGTGTGACCGGCGCGTTGCATGAAGATGGCTTGGCTGATGCTTGCGACGGTTTGGGCGGCGTGCGCCCCAAAGAGCGTGTGCTGGAGATCATGCGCGACAGCACGATTGGCGCCTATGGCGTGCTTGGCTTGATTTTTATCATTGGAGCCAAGGCCTTGGCACTGCAGGAATTGCCTGCGGCGGATGTGCTTTTTGTGTTGATCGCAGGCCATGCGGTCAGCCGCGCTGCGATGGTGTGGGTTATGGCCTCGTCCGAATATGTGCGCCAAAACGGGGCGGGATCGGCTGTGGCGGGGGGGATTGATCGTTCGGCTGTGATCGTCGCGCTGTGTACAACGGGCTTGGCACTGCTGCCTTTGGTGTTTTGCATCAGGCTAGAGGCTATTCTTTGCGGCCTTGCCGGCCTAGTGCTTGCCCAAGTGCTGATGCGCCGGTGGTATGAGCCGCGTTTGGGCGGTTATACCGGCGATTGTCTGGGGGCCGTGCAGCAATGCAGCGAGGTGGGGTTTTACTTCGGTATTTGGGCCTTGGCGGGGGTTTAGATCCGCTTGGCATCGGCCAGAACCAAAGCAAAAGCGCCGGTCAAGCTGACAAAACCAGCCATCACGGCCGCCAGCGTATAGCCCGACAGGCTGCTGCCCAAGGCAAAGCTGACCGCAGCCAGCGCATCGCCCGCGACCTTCATCAACGCCATCAGCGCTGCGGCCGTTCCCGGCCGTGCGGACAGCTGGTCTTGCAGATAGACGATCGGCAACGTCAAAGTCAGCGCCCCGCCTGCCGCCCCCGGTATCAGCAGCGCCCAAAGGTAAGGCGAACCCGCCAAAAGCGGTATGCCAACCAGATGCACGGCATAAAGCGCTGTTCCGAGGACAATGAGGTGCGCTCGCTTCCAGCCTTGCAAAAGGGGCAGCGCCAGCATGAAGGGCACCTCTAGCCCCGCCACAAGTCCGGCATAAAGGGCGGCATCCCCGCCAGCACCCGTGGCGGGTGTCAGCGCTAGCCCCATCACGGCCCAATAGGCCGTCCCCCCCGCCGATACAGCCCCAAGGTCGATGCCCTGAGGGCGCGCATCGCGCCGGGGCCTGTGCCGGGGAAGGCGCAGGCCGCGCTTAGGGTCGCCGCTCCGCTCCTGTCGGCACCGGTGGAGGGCCGCCGAAACTGGACCTTGTCACGCCTGGCCGATGAGATCGCGCGACGCGAAGGCCTCAGCATTTCGCGCTCGCACTTCTCCAAGGTGCTGCGCAAAAAGGGGGGTTCAGCTTCCGGCGGCCCCGGCACACGCTGAAGGGCCGTCAGTGCGCGGGCGAGGTTGATCGTATCGGCCTGAGGCTGGCCCTGCGCAAGGCGCAGGCTGCAGTCGGCGACATCGTATTGCTGTTTGCCGACGAAAGCGAGGCGCTCACCCATCGCTATCTCGCCCGTGCCTGGGCCAAACACGGCGCAGGCCTGCGCGTAGAGGCAACAACCTTTGAAAGATGTTTTGCGTTCAAACTCTATCACGCATACGATTTTGTCACGCGAACGTGCTGCTACTAGCTTGTCTTGGATCTCTTGCCCGAAGGATCGTTGCAATGACCAATGTTTTTCTGAAGGCCCTGGTTGCGATCCCGAAAATTTCTAATGGAATCTTTGATGAGAAAACGAAATAATGAGTTCGCCCTGAACAACCTCCATCTCATTGATTTTGCGTTATAATGTGATATTTTTTCTGGCCTGCGCCTGCAAGATTTTGTATGATTTCATTCAGAACCTTGCAATTTCGGTATGCAAATGAAGCACCGCATGCGCCCGCCTGAACAAGATGACCTACTCCGCCCGCGTCTGGTCGACCTGATCGATCTGCGCCACGATTTGGTGAAGTTGACGACCCTGATCGACTGGGAGGTCTTTGATCGGGAATGGTCGGGGTTCTTTCCATCGGCAACCGGACGGCCGGCCATACCCCCGAGACTGGTGGCGGGGCTGATTTATCTGCAGCACGCCTATCGGTTGTCAGATGAAGCTATTGTCGCCCGCTGGGTCGAGAACCCTTATTACCAGCATTTCACGGGCGAGACTTTCTTTCAGCACCGCCATCCCATCGATCCGTCCTCGCTGACACGCTGGCGCAAGCGGATCGGTGAGGAAGGTGTGGAATGGCTGCTGACCCAGACCATCGAGGCTGGGCGCAAATCCGGCGCCATCGACGAGAGCAGCGTCAAGCGCGTGGCGGTCGATACGACCGTCATGGAGAAGACCATCGCCTAGCCCACCGACGCGCGGCTTTACGAACGCGCACGCGCACAGTTGGTGGTTCTGGCGCAAGAGGCGGGGGTGGATCTGCGTCAGACCTATGCCCGCCTTGCCCCGCGTCTGGCCTTGCAGGCTGGCCGCTACGCCCATGCCAAGCAGTTCGGTCGGATGCGTAAGGCATTGAAGAGGTTGAAGGGGTACACCGGCAGGGTCATGCGCGATCTACG
>CAXNKP010000082.1:0-7903 GCA_964202815.1 Stagnihabitans sp.
GGGTCACAGGCGCAGGGCTGGCCGGATCACAGCGGCGGAAGATCAATCACACCCTTTTTCAGGATAAAGCAGCCATATGGCCCACTGTCTGAGGTGCGGATGATGGCAAAAGCCCGCTTGGCTGTTTCGTAAAAAGCAAATCGCTCCAAGGGGTTCAGCGCAATGTTTCGTCCGTCGACGCGCGAACAGGTGGCTTGCATCTGGGTAAACAGCGGCAGCACCTTATCTGGGTGCCCTACTACCTGCATCCGCGCCACGGGGGCGGGCACAAAGGTGTCCAAAGGCATCAAGCTCAAGATCGCCTCGGCCGCTGATAGCAAGTTGCAGCCTGCCATATCAACCAATTTGCCATGGGTGGTGTCTTTGGCGATGGTGACGGCGGGATGGTTTACATCGCAGATCACCAGATCATCGCCGTGGCCCATCAGCATCAGCACATGCACGATTTCGGCACTGAGACGTTGGTCTATGCCCTTTAACATGTCCACACCCCCAGAATTTTCGCAGAAAATTCGTGGCTACGATTTTTCTGCGAAAAATCGTTCTTCACTTCACGGCCCCCGCTGCCATGCCTTTTATGATAAACCGCTCCAGCCCAATGCCAATGATGATCAAGGGCAGGATGGCCGCAAAACTCAGCGCTGCCATTGACCACCATGAAATCCCCTGCGATCCGGTCTGGCTGGCCACCATGACCGGTAAAGTATTGGCATAGGTTGATGTCAGCAGGGCCGCAAAGAAATACTCGTTCCACGTCAAGACCAACGACAAGATCAGCGCTGCCACCATGCCGGGCAAGGCGATGGGCAGGATGATGGTCAGATAGGCGCCCCAGATCGTCTGGCCATCGACCATGGCGGCCTCTTCCAGCTCTGTCGGGATGCCTGCGAACTGGTCGCGCATGATCCAGATGACGATGGGCAAGACCGACAGGGTGTAAAGCAAAATCAACCCCACCTGCGTGTCAAGCAGCGCCAATTCTTTGTAAAGCACCAAGAAAGGCAGGGCCAAAACCACCGGAGGCAAGATCAACTGGCTGAGGAAAAAGAACGAGATATCGGCATTCTTCATCCACAAAAACTTATAGCTGAACCGGCTCAGCCCATAGGCCGCCAAGCTGCCCAACGCCACCGCCAAAAGCGACGAGGCCCCCGAGATCACGGCCGAATTGTAGAACCGCCGCAGGAATTCGCCCCGCACGGTCGACGGCTCGAAGATTGTACCGGGCGACAGGCCAAGTGACTTCCATCCCAGCCATTTCGGCGTGAAATCCCACCAAGGCACAAGGCTGCCCTTCATCACGTCGGGGGCCATTTTGAACGATGTCGTGATCGTCCAATAGATCGGAAACAGCGCCACGATGGCCCAAAAGATCAGCAACCCATAGATGACCACCCGCCCCGTCCACCATTGTGCACGAAAAGAGCGGTCTGCGGCGCTGTCGCGAAAGATCTGTGCACTCATGTCAGTAACTCGATTTCATATAGCGGTCTGCAGCTTTCATCATCAGCGTCATCACCACGATGATGATCACCAGATAGACCATGGCCAGCATCGTGCCGTAGCCTACGTTTGAGCGATCACGATACTCGCGGAAGATAAAGCTGGTCACTGTATCGGTGGCTCCACCCGGCCCGCCTGAGGTGACGTTGATCACGATATCGGCGAGTTTCAATTTGAAGATCAAGCGGATCAGCACCGAGGTGATCGACACCGGCAGCATTAAGGGAAAGGTCACCTCCCAAAATGCGCGCCAACCTGTGGCACCGTCGACGCGTGCCGCCTCTTGCAACTCTTTGGGAATGGCCTGCAGCCCCGCCAGAATCATGATCATCATGAAGGGAATAAACGTCCAGGCGTCCATCAGCATCATCGTCGTCTTGGCGATCCATGGAGAGGAAAAGAACGACGGATCTTCCCAGCCAAGAAGTTTCATCAAGTTGGCGAGCGGCCCAAAGCGGGTTTCCATCATCGATTTGCCGATCATCCACGATACAGCCACAGGCGACAGCATCAAGGGCATCAGAAAGGCCACGCGGAAGAACTTGCGCCCGCGGATCTCGGCGTTCAGCATCAGGGCCAGCGCAAAGGCCACGACATATTCCGGCAAGATCGCCAGCACATACCAGACCATATTCATCAGCGCATTCCAGTAGAACGGATCGTTCCACATCTGCACCAAATTCGCGATCCCGTTGAACTGCCGCCCGTCAGGTGACGACAGGTTCCAGTCGGAAAAGGCGATGATCAGCCCAAAGAGCAGCGGAAAGACGGTCAGCGACACCACGAACAGCGCTGCGGGCAGCACGAAAAGAATGCGCTTGCCCTGTTCGCCCTTGACCAGAACCTGTCCCCAACACAGGCAGGCCGCATAAAGCACAAAGGCATAAAGCGTGGGCCGCCAGTTGGCGAAGCCAAGGTCATAGCCCCCCCAAACCTGCATCATCTGGGCCAAGGCCACCAGCACCAGCAAAACCGGAGAGCCCCATATCAGCGCCAGCCCCAGCCTGCGCCGGGCCGGGCCGATATTGTCGGTCACCACCACATGAAGAAGATCGCCTTCGCTCATCCAAAATCCACCCAACATTGCTTACTGGCATGTTAGCGAAGCACGGCTTGTGTTGGAAGGGGGAACTGTCGCGCGCTGCGGCGTTCGTGCGGGGCTGTCATGCAGACTTTACACCGGGGGTGGCATGGGGCGTTTCCGGATCTTTTTTGCGCTGGAAGCCGGCGCAGGAAAAGCTCGACGGGCGGTAAAATCGGAAAATTTTCCGCTGCTGAGCATTTAAACAACACCTCACCTGACGGCGCAGACAATCCCCGCGCTGTTTTTTCACGGCAGGCTGCCAGAAAGAAAAAAGCGCGCCGGTTTCCCGGCGCGCTTGTCGTAGAGGGGAGGGGCCTGTTGGCCCATCCTTTAAGATTATAGGCCCAAAGAAGCCTTGTAGAGAGCGATTTGACCATCGCGGCCGATCTGGTCGGTGATCTTCTCCCAGGCGGCGGCAATGGCGTCGGCGGTTTCTTGGGCCGATGCATATTGACCGGCGTATCCCTTGGCCAGTTCATCCTCAGCGACCGAGTAGTACTGGAAGATGCCGGGGATACGCGGTTCGATGGCGGCGTTCGGATGGTTGTAGCTGTCAGCGTTAGAGCCGAGGTAATCTGCCACAAAGTCCTTGTCATACCCTGCTGCAGCCCATTCGTCATAGGAGAAGTGGCTGTTGCGATAGGGCTGGAAGCCCGAGGGGTAAGCCGCGGTCCACAGCGAGATGTCCTTGCCACCCAAGTGGGCCGCCGCCGACCATGCTGCCTTGCGCTTTTTCTCGTCGCCCGAGACGCGGCTTGTCACATAGATGCCCCAGCCCAGATAGGCCATGTTCGGGGCGAAGTTGCCACCCTCAGGGGTTTCCCACTCACCGGTCTGAGAGTTGTAGACCTTTTCCGAACCCGGGTTGATCGAGAAGCCCACAACGTCACCCACAACCGACGAGTCGGAGGTTTTGGCGTTGGAGCCCACGTCGCCCCACCAGCAGATGCCCGAACCTGTACCAGCCAAGAACTGCTGGAACGCGGTCGTGCCGGGGTCGGCGTTGATCTGGTCGGCGGGCAGGTTCGGGATGTTGTCCATCACGTCTTGGATTGCCTGCACCCAAGCTGGGTTATTGACACGCGGCTTCATTGTGTCCGGGTCAAACAGCCATGCCGGATCGGACGGATGCTTGGCATAGGCCGAAGCGCGGTCTTCAAGGAAGTAGAAGCCAAAGCCACCCCAGCCTTTCAGCGGGTCAAGGTAACCCACGGCGTCTTGACCGGTCATCGGGTCTTTCTGACCTTTGACAGCGGCAGAATAAGCGTTCACGCCCTGCCAAGTGGTTGGGGCTTCGGCCATGCCCGAGATCGAGCCTTCGCCGAAATAGTCTTTGCGGTAAGCGAACGTGTGGCAGTCGCCGTCCACCGTGATGCGATAGGTCTTGCCAGCCCAAGTGCCAACCGGCGCTTTGAGGTAGTTCACATAGTCGTCCATGTCGATTTGGGCTTTGACCCAATCGGGCATCTCGTCCAGCAGGCCTTTGCCGGCGGTGTCCCCCTCGAAGGGCGCGCCCATCTCGATAATGTCGAAATCAACCGTACCGGTGGCAATCGCTTGCTGCAGGCGCGGGTTATAGTCGGCCTGAGCGAGGTCGATCCAGTTGATCTTCGCGCCTGTGTAGGCTTCCCACGAGGTCAGGAACCCGCGGAACAACAGGTTGTGCAGGTTCTGGTTGTTCAGACCCATGAAGCTGAGCTCAACACCGGCAAACTCGCCCTCGGCCACATTGGCCTTGGTGCTGCCCAAGCACAGCTCGCCCACTTTTTGCCAATCGGCATCGGTCGGAGAGCCATTGCCCACGCCCGGAATGGCCAGGATCTGCTGGCGCAGATCGTCTTGGGCCAGAGCGGCTTTGGCACCCATAAGGCTGCCCATCATCGACAAAGCGCCGACCGAAGCGGCCCCCTTCAGAACGCCACGACGGGTCAGACCCGAATTGACGATATGGTTGTAAAGTTCGACCTTCATTCATTCCTCCCAAAATGGTTCCGCCAAGGCGGCAGGTTCTGGATATGGAAAGCTTGACTGACCCAAGCGGGGCCGTGTTATAAGCTATGCTTTCCGCACCCTAGGGTCCAGACTCATCCAGACTTGGGCAAGAGTTTCCCCCCAGTGCGCGCCCAAGTCAAGCATCTAACATGTTAGCACGCTAGATGATGGACAGCGCCGCAGCGCTGGGGTACGAATTTGCCAAGCTTGGCAGGCGCGCCAAGGTGCATGGACGTTCGGGAGGAATTATGGCCGAAGTCAGGATCCGCGATCTGACGAAATCTTACGGTACGATGCAGGTCGTGCACGGGGTCAATGTCGATATTCACGATGGTCAGTTTGTGGTGCTGGTGGGTCCGTCAGGTTGCGGCAAATCCACGCTGCTGCGGATGATTGCGGGGTTAGAGGGCATCAGCGGCGGCACGATTTCCATAGGCGACCGCGTGGTCAATAACCTGCCGCCGGCCGAGCGCGACATTGCGATGGTCTTTCAAAACTACGCGCTTTACCCGCACAAGACAGTAGGGGCCAATATGGGCTTTCCGCTGAAGATGGCGCGGATGAACAAGGCCGAGATTGACACCCGTGTGAACCGCGCCGCCGATATTCTGGGCCTAAAGCCCTATCTTGACCGCTATCCCCGCGCTCTGTCAGGCGGGCAGCGCCAAAGGGTGGCCATGGGACGCGCCATCGTGCGCGACCCGCAGGTGTTTTTGTTTGACGAGCCGCTGTCGAACCTTGACGCCAAACTGCGCGTGCAGATGCGTTCGGAAATCCGCGAATTGCACCAGCGTTTGGGCACAACGACCGTGTATGTGACCCATGACCAGATCGAAGCGATGACGATGGCCGACCGCATCGTGGTGATGCGCGATGGCCGCATCAGCCAAGTTGGTGCGCCGCTGGATTTGTACGACCGGCCGATCAACACCTTTGTTGCGGGCTTTATCGGCTCGCCCTCGATGAACCTGATCGCAGGCGAGGTGGTGGGCGATCGCTTCAAGGCGGGTGGGGTCGATATGCCGATGCCTGCGGGGTCTGCCTTTGCCCAAGGCACCAAGTTGACCTATGGCATTCGCCCCGAACATCTGACCCTGTCAGACAGTGGCCAGCCGGTGACGGTGATTGTGGTGGAACCGACGGGTGCGGAAATTCATCTGGTGCTGCGTGTGGGCGAGGTGGAAATGACCGCCGTGGTGCGCGAACGCCAAGCCTTTCAGCCTGGCCAAACCCTGCATATTGCGCCGCAACCCGGCATGGTGCATCTGTTTGACGAGGCCGGAGACCGCATCGCATGACCCGCACCATCCTGTGTTTTGGCGATTCCAACACCCACGGCACCCGACCCATGCCCAGTTTGGACGGGGCAGGGCGCTTTGATCATGACGCACGTTGGCCCTCGGTGATGGGCAAGCTTTTGGGAGCGGATTACGAAGTCATCAACGAAGGCCATCCGGGCCGCACCACGGTGCTGGATGATCCAATGACAGGCGAATACCGCAACGGCGTTCGCATCCTGCCAGCCCTTTTGGAAACCCACAAGCCATTGGATCTGGTAATCTTGAAGGTGGGCACCAATGATTTGAAAAGCTGCTTTCACGTCAGCGCCGCCGACATCGCCTTTTTCCTTGACCGCCTTGTGCGCATGATTCGTGCCGCAGGGGCTGGCCCCAACGGGGCAGCGCCGCAGGTGCTGGTCGTGGCCCCCCCGCCGATCCTTGAGGTGGGCTGTCTGGCCGAGATGTTTGCCGGTGGGGCGGATAAATCGCACGGGTTGGCCGCAGCGATCCAGTCGATGGCAAACCGCCTGCAGACCGGCTTTTTTGATGCGGGCCGTGTCATTGCGGTTAGCCCCGTTGACGGTATTCACTACGAAGCCGAAGCCCAAGTGCAACTGGGCCTTGCCATGGCCGAAGCGGTGCGCGCCCAACTGGCCTGACGGGCCTTGCCCTAACCCTTTCGCCTGCGCCCACGCACCATGCAGGCAACCCCTTAGGAGGAATGATGCTAAAGAACCTCGACAACCGCCTGAACGCCGAAGTGCTGTACGCCCTACGCGCCATGGGCCACGGTGACACGCTGGTGATTGCGGACACCAACTTTCCCTCCGATTCCATCGCCCGCCAAACCGTTCTGGGCGAGCTGTTGCGGATGGACAACCTGACCTGTGCCGAAGTCGTGGAAGCCGTTTTGTCGGTGCTTCCGCTGGATACTTTTGTTGACGACTTTGCAGGCCGCATGGAAGTGGTGGGCGCCCCCGACAAGATCGAACCGGTTCAGGCCGAGGTGCAGGCCAAGATCAACGCCGCCGAGGGCCGCGTGCGCGAGATGATCTCGATCGAGCGGTTTGATTTTTACGACCGCGCGCGCGAGGCTTATGCCGTGATCCAAACCGGCGAGCGGCGGTTTTATGGCTGCTTTATCTTCCGCAAAGGCGTGATTGCGCCGGATGCGGTCGGATCGGTTCACTAAGATGGGCCGCGTTGTCATCCTTGGCGTCTTTGTCGCCGACACCGCCTACCGCGCCCCGCGCCAGCCCAAGTTGGGTGAGACGATCATGGGCAAAAGCTTTGCTTTGGGGCCGGGGGGCAAAGGGTCCAACCAAGCTGTGGCTGCTGCCATGGCGGGGGCCGAGACGCATTTTGTCAGCCGTTTGGGCAAAGACCCTTTCGCCGATATGGCGCTGGCAACTTGGGCCAAGGCAGGGGTGACACCGGCCATCACGCAAGACCCCGCCAGCTATACGGGGGCGGCCTATATCTTCATCGAAGACGCCACGGGCAACAATGCCATCATCATAGCGCCGGGGGCTGCCGCCGATATTGCGACCGGTGATGTCGATACCAATGCCGATCTGATCCGGTCTGCCAAGGTCTTTGTCACCCAGTTGGAACAACCTATCCCCGTTGCCGTCCACGCGCTGAAACTGGCGCGCGCCGCAGGCGTGACCACCATTCTAAACCCCGCCCCCGCCGCCAGCCTGCCAGAAGGCATGATTGCCCTGTGCGATTACATCACCCCCAACGAAACCGAGGCCGAGGCGCTAACAGGCCTGCCCGTCACCTCGATCGCCGAGGCCGAAGTTGCCGCCCGCGCCTTGCGGGCCTTGGGGGCCGGGGCTGCGATTATCACCTTGGGCGAAAAAGGCGCGCTTTACCAAGACGCCACCCGCAGCGTGCATGTGCCGCCCTTTTATGCGGGCCCCGTGGTGGAAACAACCGGCGCGGGCGATGCCTTTAACGGTGGCTTTGCGGCGGCTTTGGCCGAAGGGCAAGATCCGGTGGATGCCGTGCGCTTTGGCTCTGCCACAGCGGGCATTTCGGT
>CAXNKP010000083.1:0-7882 GCA_964202815.1 Stagnihabitans sp.
GCGGTGTGCTGCTTCCAGATCGTGCAAGCTGTCACCCACCATGGCGATCTGGGCGGGTGCAAGCTGGACATGGGCGGCAAAGGCCAAAAGCTGCCCCGGTTCGGGTTTACCGCCAAAGCCCGAATCGCAACCCGCGACAAAGTCGAACAGATGCGTCACCCCTGCCCCGCCTAGATGGGCGCGCGCAGGCATTTCGGTGTCATTGGTGGCCAAGCCCAGCGCCAAGCCTTTGGCCTTCAGACCTGCCAGCACCAAAGGCAGGTCCACCGCCGGCACCATCGGGGCCGAGGTGCCAAGGTCATTCATGATCTGCAACAGCATGGGCATCGACACGCCGTCCAAATGCGGCAGGATCAAATCGGCGATTTCAAAAGTGGTCTGCGCAATGACGGCACTGTCGGGGGCAAAGGAAAACCCCGCTTGATCAAAGCCTAAGACCTGCCCCAGATCGCCCCGCGTCACCGGTTCCAGCCTTTTGAGCAGCGCCGCCGTCCAAGCCCCCCAGCTTTGCCGAAAGTCAAACAGAGTTCCGTCTTTGTCGAAGATAACCGCTTTGATCATGTCCTCAGGTCCAATGATAAATCTCGCCACCGGGCAGGGACGCCCGCGCCCTTTGCGGCACCGTATAAGCCAAAGAGACCGCATCGCAAAAGCCTATCACCAATCGGTCCTCAGTTAGAATAAACTCCAACACAGCGCCCAAGGTCCGCGCATCGGCGGCTTGGTCCATCAATTCGCGCGGCGATAGGCCACTTAGGGCGAGAAAACCGTTAAGATTTTCCGGGTCGCCCGCCAGCCAAGCCAAGGCTTGGGCTGCAATGGTTTCGGCCATTTCTCGCCCGATTTTGCTGTTATCCTTAGGGTTATGCACAGGTTCCCTCAAACTTTACGGATTTGGTCAAGGCGGTGGAAAGGATTTCTTAACGATTTGACACCAAGAATGACCAGCAAGCAGTTAGCAATTGGGTCCACTTTCGATGATCGGTAAAATCCTTATCGTTGATGATGTGTCGTCAAACCGCATCGTCTTCAAGGTCAAACTCACCGCGGCAGGGTATCAAACCACAGCCACCACCGATGGCGAGGTGGCGCTGCGCTTGGCCATGGTTGAACGGCCCGATGTCATCTTGCTGAACTTCACCTTGGGGATGCAGACGCTGAAGGCCCTTAAGGCCCATCCGCAAACCCGCCGCATTCCGGTGATTATGGTGGCACCACAGGCGCAGGCAAGTTTACGGCTGCAAGCGTTGCGCGCGGGGGCAGAGGATTTCATGACCCGCCCGATAAATGACCAAACCCTTCAAGCCCGCTTGCGGGCTGTCATGCGGATGCGGCAGGCCTTGGCGAGCTTGGGCGGTAGCGCGGGGCATGGCTTTGGCCTTTTGGGCTTGGCCGAACCGGCGCAATCTTTCACCCTGCCCGGCCAAATAGCCCTTGTGCTGCCCCAAGCCGACAAAGCGCTGCGCCTGCGGCGTGATCTGGCAGCGGCGGGGCAAGACCGCTTTGTCATCATGGCCCCAGAAGAGGTGCATACAAACCCGGCAGGGTCTGCCCCAGATGTCTATTTGCTGCACGCCGATCTGGGCGGCCCAAGCTGCGGTTTGCGCGTGATGTCAGAGCTTTTGTCGCGCAACACCGCGCGCACCGCGTCATTTTGCATTTGGGCGCCCGAGCCTGCAGCGGGGCTTTCAGCCACAGCTTTTGATCTTGGCGCGCATGAGGTGGTGGATGAAACCATGCCCATGGCCGAATTGGCGCTGCGTCTGCACCGTTTGGTCGCACGAAAGCGCGATTGTGACCGCCTGCGCGCCTCGGTCGAAGATGGGCTGCGCATGGCGATTTATGATCCCTTGACCGGTCTGCACAACCGCCGCTATGGCATGGCGCAACTGGCAGCGATTGCTGAGCGCGCCGCTGTCAGCGTCAACGAGTTTGCAGTTCTGGTGGTGGATATCGACCGTTTCAAATCGGTCAACGACCGGTGGGGCCATGCGGCAGGCGACGGCGTCTTGGTTGAAGTGGCCCGCCGCCTGACACATTGCCTGCGCCCCTTGGACTTGCTGGCGCGGATCGGGGGGGAAGAGTTCTTGATCGCCCTGCCCGCCACCCCCTTAGCGGATGCTCAAAAAGTGGCCGAGGGACTTTGCCGCGCGGTGGATGGCTGTGCGGTGGCTTTGGCCGATGGGACACAGGTCGATGTGACCATTTCCATCGGCATGACCACAGGCGGCGGTGGCCCAGACGATCCGGTTCAGGCCAGCGATCTGGTGGCGCAGGCTGACCGCGCCTTGATGCATTCTAAAGCGCATGGCCGCAATCAAGTGACCATCGTGCGCCGCGCGGCATAGGGTGCTTTGGCGATTACTTCTTGGGCGGGTCGGCAGATTCTTTGGGGCCGTGGCGCAACCGCTGTTCCAAGCGGTCGGCAAAGGCCAAGCGGTCTTGCGGCGACAGGGTGATCAAAAAGTCGCGCATCGCCTCGGTGCCAAGCTGCATACGGGCGGCCAGATGGTCTTGTTGCGCTGTCATCGCCGCCGTCAAAGCGGCAGGATCAAATGGGCTGGCGCGCAAGGTGGTCACCACGGCCACCAGATCGGCGCCGGCCAAAGCATGGTTGGCTCTTAAATCGTTGGATTTTCGCCGCAGTGCCGCGCGCAGCGTGTCGCGGTCCTCAGGCAGCAGAGCCGCATCATATGGGCCAAAGCCCATATCCCGCAGCATATCGCGCCCGCCATGCCCACCCTTGAGGGCAGAGCCCAGCATCATGCCCCCCACCGCCAAATTCAGCGCCAAAGAAAGCACCAAAACCCACCGAACAGCCTTGGACGTTGCCGCCACCGGGGCGGTGTCAGGCGATTGTGTCATCTTAATTCTCCGTCCAAAGGATGTCGGTGGCAGGAAGCAGGTCCATTCGCGCGACCATAGTCGTATCGCTTGAAAGAAGCGCCGTTATCGATTGCAGGGCCACTGGGTCAGCGACGCCCAAGAACAGCCCAGCCACCCCGGCCAAAGACAACCCCGCCACAGCAGGCCCCCCGCCCAAACCGGCGACAAGGTCAGTCACCCAACGCCACAGGCCAAAGCGCTTGCGCGAAGCGGTTCCCCTTTGGGCGGGCAATGGCCGCTGCATCGCTGTGGCGTCCGCCAAGATACGCGCGCTCAAAGCCTCTGAAGGTTTTGTGGGCGTGGCTGCGGCTTCTGCCAGCAGGGCGTCAAGATCCAGATCGTTGTCCATCACACAGCCTCTCTTTCCTCGGCATCATCGTCATACCCCAAGTCTGCCTTGCGTCCTGCCAAAATTGCGGCCAAGGCGCGTTTGCCCCGTGCCGTCAGGCTTTCCACCGCTTCGACGCCCAAATCCATGATCTGGGCAATCTCGGGGTTGGCCAAACCCTCGATATGGCGCAACACCACGGCCTGGCGCTGACGGTCGGGCAATTGGTCCAAGGCGCGTTGCAGGGCCGTCATTCTGTCGGCCTGCATCAGGCTTGATACGGCAGAGCCGCTTGAGGCGGCCACTTCTGGCGCATCGTCCAATGCCACGCCGGGCCGCCTGCGTCGCGCGCGCTTGAGATCGTTGCACAGATTGGTCACGACTCGGTAAAGCCAAGTGGAAATCTTGGCCTCTCCGGTGCGCCATTGCGGCGCGATCCGCCACAGTCGCAGCATCGCTTCTTGTGTGACATCCTCGGCCTCGGCGCGGTCAGCCAGAAGACGGGTGGCATAGCCCAAAACACGCGGGCTTAACCGGGCCGTCAACACACGAGCAGCCACCGGATCTCCATTGGCATAGAGAACCAAAAGCGTCTCGTCTGAAACCTCGTCCAACGTGTCGCGCGGCATATCCATTCCTATGGGATATCGTCTTGGATCAGGCGGGGCAATCGGGGCCGCGCGGCAAAAGCCTGCCGCGCGGCGGTTAAACGGTGGGATCAGTTCCCGCCTTGGGTGTTTTCATCGCCATCGTCGGGCCCACCATTGCCATGATGGCCGCGGTGCCCGTTTGGCCCGCGCATCATGGCCTTCAACGCAGCCTCGGCCTCGGCCTGATCAATCACGCCGTCTTTATTGGTATCGGCCCGTTCAAACGCATCGGGTGGCACCGGCATTGCGATCATTTCCGCCGCCGAAAGCTTACCATCCCCATCGGCATCCAAGTCTTGCACCATGCGCGTAGACATGTCTTCAGCGCGTTCGGCCATGCGCTTCATATGCATGGCGAGCAGTTCTTCGCCCGACAACAAGCCGTCTTTGTCGGTGTCGATCCCCGCCACCATCGCGATCCGGTAGGCTGCAAACTCTGCCGGTGTCACTTTGCCGTCTTTGTCCGTGTCGGCCGCTGCGAAATCAAAGCTTGGCCCCATGCGGCCCATCGGGCCCCCTTTGCCGCCATCATGCGCCTTGTTGGCAAAGACGGCAGAGCCCATCAAAGCCACTGCCAAAGCCACGATACCCAGGCCAATCGTCTTGCTCGAAACTTGCATCTTATTCTCCTATCTCAGACCCGCCCTGTGCTGGTCTTGATGCAGGTGATACGGGCGAGGTTTGGCTTTCCGTCGCAGCGCGGAAAGAAAAATGAAACTTTGTGCCGCCAGCTTCGCGGGTCCTCTCAACTTCCCGTTCCTTATGCGCTAGATCAGGCATCGGAAGGACATATCATGACCCATTCTGCCGCCGTTTACCTGACCGAAGATGCCCTCACCGCCGAGCGCCCCACTTGGCCCGCCATCCGCCGTGGCTTTGCCGGCCGTTGCCCCAAATGCGGCCAAGGCGCGCTGCTGCACAGCTATCTGAAGGTGTGCGATGCCTGCACCGAGTGCGGCGAGGTCTATACCCACCAGCGCGCCGATGATGGCCCGGCGTATCTGACGATCCTGATCGTGGGCCACCTGATGGCGCCCTTGATGCTGTATGTCTTCGTGGAGTTGCGGCCCGAACCGGCCGTGATGGCCACCTTCTTTACGATCGGCACCGCCCTCTTGTCACTGGTGCTGCTGCCGCGCCTTAAAGGCGCCATGGTCGCCCTGCAATGGGCCAAGCGGATGCATGGCTTTTCGGCCGATCCAGCCGATGACTCAGCGGTGTTAAACCATGTCTGAGGTGCCCATAACCCCTGCTGCCAGCGTGGTTTTGATCAGGCGCGGCGGGGCGGGGCGGGTTTTGATGGGCCAACGCGGGGCGGGGGCGGTGTTTATGCCGTCAAAATACGTCTTTCCGGGCGGTCGGGTAGACAGCGGCGATCACAGCGATGCACTCAGCCTGTCGCCTTTGTGCGAGGCGCGCTTGGGCCAGCATCTTCTGCCGGCTTCTCCGCCGCCTGCGGCCCTTGTCGCCTGCGTGCGCCGCGAGTTGCGCGAGGAAACCAGCCTCTCTCTGCCCCCCACAGCCCCCCTGCGCTTTATCTTTCGCGCCATCACCCCGCCCGGCAGCCCCCGCCGCTTTGACGCGCGGTTTTTTCTGGCAGATGCCGCCGATATCGACGGCCCGCTGGAAGATTTTTCTGGGGCCGAGGATGAGTTGTCGCACCTGCACTGGGTATCCTTGGTCGAGACCCGCAGTCTTGATCTGCCCTTCATCACCGAGATTGTCTTGGCCGAACTGCGCGCCCTTTTGGCCGGCCATGACCAACCCGGCGTGCCCTTCTTTGACAATTCCGGCCCCGTGCCTACCTTTCGGCGGATCAGCTAGCCTCGTCGCGCCCGTCCTTGCGCACCGGCCAAACCGGATGCGGCACGGGATCTTTGGCGCGCAGCAGATATTGGGCAAAGACTTGGGCATAGCTGCGGTAAATGTAACCGTCATTGCGCCGCAGATACTGGGCTTTGCGGTCCGTATAAAGCTTAGGGAGTTTGTACCAAGCCACGCCGGGGTGCATATGGTGGACCACATGGAAGTTGTTATTTAAAAACAACACAGAAAAAGGTCCGCGATCTTCGATAATGACAGTGCGGGCACGGTGCGACGCGTGGGCGCGGTGTTCCAAAAAGGTGCGGATTTTCAAAAGCCCCATTGCCAGATAAATGGCCAAGCCGTAGCCCCACAGCGGCATTGCGGCCCATGACAGCCAAATCACAACCGGCACAAGGCCCACAAGGTTCAGTAACCAAGCCTGCAAAACCTTGGCCTCCCCCGCGATGATCAACCGCACGTCGCCAGAGACAAAGGCCCAAGTGCCCAAAAGCGGCCCCAAAACAATCCGCCCCAACAGCGTGTTGTTCACCTGAAGCAAAAAGCGCCTGACGGGCGACAGATTGACCCAGACCTGCGGGTCCACATAGTTTGCTTCTGGGTCATCATAGGGGTCGGTCAGGGCGGGGTCGCGGTGGTGTTGCAAATGGGTGGTGCGAAAGCGGCGATAGGGCACAAAAACCGCAAGGGCAGGAAAGACCAGCGCTTCGTTCAGATGGCGATTGGCAAAGGGGTGATCATGCAGCGCCTCGTGCTGAAGCGACAGGAATTGGGCGATGGCAATACCAGTCACCAGCACCGAAAAAACAGCACTTTGGCCCCAAATCAAGGTGCCCAAACCCCAGACGGCATAGGTCGCGGCCAGCATTAAGACAGTTGGCATTTCAAATTCGGATCGGTCGGATGGCATTTCAACCTCTTGGGCGCGCGCTTTGCACAAGGTCGCGGAATTTCAGCGCTTTCGCAAGGTATGATCCTTAATAAACGTCCAATTGGCCAACGTCATAGCCATTGAAAGCCAAAATATCCCGCGCGGCATTTAGCCGATCCGAAGGCAGGCTTGGGTCGCGGTTCAAGATAAAACCATAAGCCCCCGAAGGCGTGTCCAAGACAACGGTGCGGTTATCCGCATCGGCCCAAAGCACCCAAAGCGGGCCTATCCCTTGCAGATCAAAGCGTCCTGGCTTTGTGGCCACCATCGCCGCCCTGCCCTGCCTTTGACCCTCTGGCAAGCACAGATCAAAGTGCGCCAAGGCCGCGACGTCGATCACCCCGCCGCTGCACTTCGCGCCAAAACCCGCCACCTGATGCCAAGCACCCGACAGCCGTGCAGAATCAAAACCCGCCAAGGAATAGATCGGGCGCGTGGGGTCGCGAAAGCTGACCTGCGGTGCGGATTTATGGCTACAGCCGGCCAGCAGGGCTGCCGCAAGCACAAGGCGGATCAAAAGGGGCAAGGGCTAAGGTCCAATCGCGCTTAATAGGGCTGCGGATGGGCTTTATGAGCGACAGCGATGTCGCGCAAGACCTCTTTCGACAGGGTAATGGGCGCAATGTTCACAGCCAATTGCGCCAGACTGGTGGCCCCCACAATCGGGATTGTCGCAAAGGGGCGGGTTTGGGTGAAGGCGATGGCCATTTGGCACGGGTTCAGGCCATGACGGGCGGCGATATCCAGATAGGCTTGGGCGGCGGGCAAAGCGCGCGGTGTCAACCGCCCGCTTAAGATCGGGTTCAACGACCGGCGCGAGCCTTGCGGTGTGACATCGCCTTGGTACTTGCCCGACAAAATCCCGCAAGCCAAGGGAGAGAAGGCCAAAAGCGGCATCTCCTCCATCACCGACAACTCGGCCCAATCGCTGTCAAACTGCCGACACAGCAGCGAGTATTCGTTTTGCACGCAGGCCATGCGCGGCAAGCCGTGCTGTTCGGCCAAGGACAGCCACTTTGCGGCCCCCCAGACAGTTTCATTCGACAAGGCCAAGGCGCGGATCTTGCCTGCGGCGATCAGCTTGGCGGCCTCTTGCAGCACATCCAGCATCAAGGCCTCGGTCTGGACGCGGTCGTTGGCGCGCGGGTCATAGGCCCAGTTGTCGCGAAAGTGGTAATGTTTGCGTGCAGGCCAGTGGATTTGATACAGGTCGATCCAGTCTGTCTGCAACCGCTGCAAGCTGCCCTCAACCGCTTGGCGCAG
>CAXNKP010000084.1:0-7851 GCA_964202815.1 Stagnihabitans sp.
ATGACGAAGATCAGATCGTAATCGCCGGTGGCAAGGTTATTGAACTGTTCTTCATAATCCAGCGCCCGGTTGCCAGTGTCCACGATGGTAAGGTCTATGCCAAAATCGGCCTTGGCCTTTTCCAGACCTTGCATGATGGATACGCCAAAGCCTTGGGAAAAGTATCCCGAAACCGCCGCCACGCGCAGTGGTTCTTTCGCCCATGCGCCCCCAGAAAATGCCAGCGCGGCTGCCAGTGCGGCACCGGTCAATGCGGTTCGGGCAGATCGTAAGGAATGAAGTCTTGTCATCATTAGCTCCCCTGTTGATGGATGGTTTGCCGGCGACACGCTTTCCTAACCTGATGCGCTCGACGGGTCATTCTGGTCGATGAAGTCAGATAGTACATTTAGTTAGTATACGAACAAAATGGTACTCATTCGGGTCACTTGTCAAGAAAGATTCGCTTCACCTTCATTCGTGTGCGAACCTTTCTATACAGACTGGGAAATCTGCGGAGGCCGTAGGCATGATAGATGATTTGGTAGTGGTATGCGGGGCAGCCGGCCTTTTGGGACGGCAGATCATGGCGGCCCTTGGGGCAGCGGGTTGCAATCTGCGCGGTGTCGATTTTCTGGGGCGCGGCGCTGATCATGGCGCCGATTTGTGCGACCCTGTTCAAGCCGCCGAAGCCCTAGCGGGGGCGCGTACAATCATCCATGCTGCGGCGATCCCACGCCCGACGGGCTGCGCGCGGAATATTCTGTTTCATGCCAACATCCAGTCGACATTCAACGTACTGGAAACAGCCGAAGCTCAGGGCACGACGCGGATCGTTCTTGCCTCATCGTTCAGTGTCCTTGGATTACCTTTTGCGCCCCGTCCTGTGACAATGCAGTCCTTTCCTGTGACCGAGGATCACCCCGTCGCACCGCAGGACATTTATGCCGTCACGAAATGGCTGAGCGAGGAAATGGTCGATGCCTGGACACGCCGCACCGGAGGAGCAGCGATCAGCTTGCGTATGCCGTGGCTGCAATCCGCCGCGACGTTTCACCCGGATGTAACCACAAGAAGGGCCACACCGGACGCGCGGCTTGACCTTTGGGCCTATCTAGATCTGCGCGACGCCGGCCGGGCGGCGGTGTTGGCAGTGCAGTCACTAGAAAAAGGCCGGATCGTCGGGCATGAACGGCTGTTTCTGTCCGCCGCCGATACCTACAGCATAACGCCAAGCATCGATTTGATCGCGGGCAATTACCCCGATGTCGGGGTGACGCAGCCCCTGCGCGGTCACTGTTCGCTTATATCAGGAGCCAAGGCCGCTGATTTTATCGGATTTGCGCCGCTGCATGGCTGGCGCGACTATGCTTTGCCTCAATCCTAAAAGGAAACTCAATGACCCAGATCCAGGATTTCGCAGGCCACTGCGTCCTTATCAGTGGGGGGGGCGGGTCCATAGGGCGAGCGACCGCGATGATGTTCTTGAACCGGGGGGCGCGGGTGACTTTGGCCGATCGGGATCAGGGACGCCTTGACGCGGTTCTGGCGGAACTGGCACCGTTTGGCCCGGCAACCGGTGTGGTGGCAGAGTTGTCGACAGATGACGGGGTCGCCACTGCAGTCGCGGCCACACCGGGTGTGACAATTGTCTTCGCCAATGCCGGAATTTCCGGGCCAGTGATGCCTGTGCAGGACATGGTGGCAGCGGACTGGGACAACATCTTTGCCGCAAATCTGCGCAGCATGGCGCTCACTCTGGCACATGGTGCACGCGCTATGATCGCGGCGGGCACCAAAGGCGCAATCGTTACGATGGGCAGTTCGATGGCCGGATGGGATGTATTAGCGGGTGGGGCCGGATATCTGGCAACCAAACACGCCGTGCTTGGGCTGACCAAGTCAGCAGCCCTTGACCTGGCCCCGCACGGCATTCGGGTCAACGCGGTGTGCCCGGGCGTGATCGAAACTGCGCTTGGTGTGCCCGGACTGGACGCAACCCGCGTCGCCGCTGATCGTTTCGCCCGGGCTATCCCCCTGCGTCGCATCGGGCAACCTGAGGATGTGGCCGAGGTTGTGGCATTTCTGGCGTCGGATGGTGCGCGCCATGTGACGGGGGCAAGTTGGCTGATCGACGGCGGGCAAACACTGCAAAGTTTTGCCAATGGTCCAGAAACCGGCAGTTATCCTCTGCGGACCTGACGCAATGCGGCGGTTTCTGCCACATCGACGCCATCTGCCAGCACAACACCAAACAGATCTCTCGCTTGATCGGCCGTGAAATATCCCAGCGCCACATCCCGGGCTACCTGTGCGGGGTCACGCTCCAGCGGATCGCCGTAGCCACCTCCGCCCGGAGTTTCAACACGCACGCGGTCGCCCACAACCATCGGCACATCCTGTTCCTTGGTCAAATGGGGCAGAGTGTGGCGGGTCCCACCGCGGATCAAGGTGACTGTTCCCGGTGTGCCGTCTTGCCCGCCCAGTGCGCCCTGTGGGCCAAACCTCCCGTGATCCATCACGAAAGAGGCCCGCGCATTTCCACGGAGCAATTCCACCTCGTAGGTTAGTCCAAACCCGCCCCGTGTCTGACCGGCCCCGCCCGATCCCTCACGCAAAGAAAACTCGCGGAAAAACACTGGAAAGACTTGCTCGGTGATCTCGACCGGGGGGGCCTTGGAAATGCCGATGGTGGAACAGCCATTGCTGATCCCATCACCAAAGGCGGACCCGCCATAGCCCCCGCCTGAAATGTGATACATGACATAATCCCGCCCTGTCAGGGGATCGTCTCCGCCCAATGCAAAATTCCCGCTGGTTCCCGCTGGGGAAGCCGTCACGCGGTTCGGCAGGGCCGGGACAAGGGCGGCGAACACGGCCTCGGCAATGCGTTGTGACACCTCTGCCGCGCACCCCGAGACCGGCCGTGGATAGTGGGCGTCCAAAAAAGTGCCTTGAGGCGACAGGATGGTCACGGGTTCAAAAGCGCCAGCACTGAGCGGAACTTCGGGAAAGATGTGGCGGAGTGCAAGATAGATGGAGGATTCCGTCGTCGCCAGTACCGAATTCATCGGGCCTGCGCAGGGTGGACTTGACCCTGCAAAGTCAAATATCAGCCGTGCGTCCGCGGTCCGGGTTACTGTCAGCGCAATCGTCAGCGGTTCGTTCACGATCCCATCGGAATCGACAAAGGCCCGGCCGATCCAGATGCCTTCGGGGATGGTCGCAATTGCCGCGCGCATCTGTGCCGCAGATCTTGTGCGCAACTCGGCAATCGCCTGCGTCACAGTCGCATCGCCGTATCGGTCGAGAAGGCGTGCCAACCGTTCCTGCCCAACCCGCAACGCGGCGGCCTGCGCCCTGATATCCCCGATACGCTGTTCGGCCACACGGATATTGGACATGATGATGGCATAGATTTCAGTGTCCAAAACGCCTTTTTTGAACAGCTTGACCGGGGGAAAACGCAACCCCTCTTGTTCCACGCAGGTTGCAGAGGCGGAAAAGCCACCGGGAACGGTGCCGCCAATATCGGGCCAGTGTCCAATATTGGACAGCCAGCAAAACAACCGCCCGTCGCGATAGACGGGTTGGGCAAAACGCACATCCATCAGATGTGTGCCCCCCAGATAGGGATCGTTCACAGCATAAATATCACCCGGTTCGGGGGGCAGGCATGTCCCCTGCGCGATCCTCTCGATGATATGCCGGGTCGAGGCCTGCATCGTGCCAACGAACAAGGGCAAGCCCGCATTCCCCTGTGCGATCAGTGAGCCGTCAACAGCGTCATAAATCCCGTCCGACCGATCATCCGCCTCTGCGATGATCGGGGAAAAGGCCGCGCGGGAAAAGGTGAGGTCCATTTCATCGCAGACCTGCTGCAACCCAGCCTGAATCATCGTCAGCGCGATGGGATCAAGTCCGCCGGAAAAGCCTGTCATGTCGTCCCCCCGATTGTCGCGATCAGGTTGCCATAGGGATCACCCACGGCATGGTCTCCGGGGTGCAAGACCGTGGTCGCATCCATCTGCCCGATGACAGCGGGCCCACTCAGCGCTAGGTCAAGAGGCAACAGTTCACGCCGATAAACCGGCGTATCGTGCCATTGACCGGCAAAACGCACAGGACGCCGCCCGACCATAGCTGCCGCCAGTGTCGCCCTGCGCCCGTCAGGATCGATCAGGCGGGACAGATCAATCTGCGGCCGTATGCCCACAACCGTGGTGCACAACGCCACCACCTTTGCCCGAACCTCGGGTAACTGCACCCGAAATCGGCCGAAATAGACTGTTTCAAAGCGCGCCTGAAGGTCAGCGATCATCGGCTGGCCATTTTGTATCTCGACACGGATGAGATGCGTCTGACCCACAAATTGCATGTCAGCGGCGTGGGTAATCTGGATCTGTACTGTACGCACTGCCTCGGCTGCCAGAGCCGCCTGGCCCGCTGCGACATGATCGGCAAGGACGGCGGCCAGCGCCGCGGGGTCGGCATCATCCAACGGCACATTGACTGTCGTGACATAGTCGTGGCGCAAATCCGCCACGGCGCAGCCGATCGCATTGGTCAAACCTGGCCGAGCAGGAATCAGCACGCGCGACAGGCCCAGCTCCCGCGCGATGTCACAGGCATGCATCGGTCCCGCACCCCCAAAGGCGAACAACACATAGTCTCGCAGATCGAACCCACGCCCAACCGTCACCATGCGAATAGCGTCCGCCATCTTGAGGTTGGCAACCTGCAACACCGCTTCGGCCGCTGCCATGGCATCGCGGCCCAAAGGTGCGCCGAGGTCGGTTTCAAATACCTGTGCCAGCGCAGCCATGTCGACCGGATCTCTGACCCCGATCAGCGCCGAGGCATCCAGCCTGCCCAAAAGCGCGTTGGCATCCGAAATCGTCGGCCTTGTCCCGCCCCGGCCATAGCAAATTGGCCCCGGTTCGGACCCAGCGCTTTCCGGCCCAATCCGCAGCAACCCACCAGAGTCAATCCAGGCAATCGACCCGCCGCCCGCACCCACGGCATGGATATCTAGCATCGGCAGGTGGATGGGCATCCCGTATTCCAGAGAAATCTCGTGCGATGTTTCGGGGATCGTGCCGCGCACCAGCGCAACATCGGTAGACGTGCCACCCATGTCATAGGTAATCAGGTTTTTCACCCCCGCCAGCGCCCCGATTCGAGCCGCGGCAATCACGCCGGACGCCGGACCCGACATCACGGTCCGCGCCGCCTCGCGGGTGACCAACCGCGATGACACTGTGCCACCATTGCCGTTCATCACAAGAAAGTCGCGCCGGTATCCGCGGGCAGAGAGCCCGTCGCGCAGTCCGGTCAGATACCGGTCAAGAACGGGCTGCACTGATGCGCTGACGGCAGCCGTGACCCCGCGTTCGTATTCGCGGGCCTCTGACAAGAGGGCATGGCCCGCCGTGACATAGGGATTGGGCCATAGACTGGTAGCAATCTCAACCGCGCGGAGTTCGTTTGCTGGGTTGCGATAGGAATGCAGAAAATGGATCACCAGCGATTCACAGCCAGCATCCAGCAGTTGCGCAATTGCAAGCCGCAACCCGGCCTCGTCCAGCGGGGTGCGGATATTGCCCTGTGCATCAGTCCTCTCAGCCACCTCTATCCGCAAGTTGCGCGGGATCAGGGGCGTAAAGCCGCCGATCAGCCCATAGGCATGCGGCCGGGTCCGTCGCCCCAATTCGATTACATCGCGAAACCCTGCCGTTGTGATCATTCCGGCACGCGATATCCTGCGCTGCAACAGGGCGTTTGTTGTCACGGTCGTCCCATGCACGATCAGGTCCAACAGTCCCGCATCCAGGTTCGCCCCGTCGATGACACCAAGAACGCCCTGCGACGGATCACCTGTGGTGGTCGGGGTCTTGGCAACAAGAACGCCTCCGGACCTTGCGTCAAACACGATAAGGTCCGTAAAAGTCCCGCCCACATCCACACCGGCTACGATTGCGCCAATAGCCGAGATGTCCTTATGTCGATCAACCGGTTCCAGTGCGGTCTCCTTGTGTGTTTGCAAGAAATACATTGCCAAATTTAGTTTGTATACGAACGTTCATTCAATGCAACGAGAGAGTCAATTGGCCATCTCTTTTTGTCGCCTTGCAGCGCCGATGTTCACATGCGCAAATCTGTGCGGTGTCTGCCATTGAGAACTGACCCACCATTGGTTTATGTTCTCTGGCGTCGCAACCCGGTCGCGAACTTTAGGGCCGCGAACGGCTCCGTTGCAACAGAGCCGCCTCGGCTACCGGATGATCTTATCCTATCGCGATGTTCCTTGGCGAATGCGCAGACCAACAGATTTCCAACAACTTCAGTATCTGAAGATGTGTGAGCTGTGACTAAACCCGTGATGTCTGTCTGATTTGATACTCGCCGCCAATGTCATGTTGAAACGACAATGCTTCAGCAGATGGCAGTTTCGTCGTCAGACGGGTTGATGATGCCATTCTTGGTGGCCAAACAATCGCGATGATGTTGGGACGATGCGTTCACTGTGTTGAAGCCAACAGATTTCCAAAAACTTCAGTATCTGAAGATGTTTGGGCCGTTATTGCAGCGTGCTTAGCGCCGGAACCCAGCAACTTAGAAAGTGCGAGTGTTGAGTTTAGCGGCTAGTGACGGGCGTTCGATCCAGCCCTTTTGCAACAACTTCAGGATATGAGGCTTGTTCCGAAGCCTAGCAGCAGGCACAGTTGGATCATGACGTTGGATCAACACAGCGTCAATTGGCAAACACAGCGGGCAACGAGGGTATCGTGACATGAAGCAAATGCGCGTGGACGTCGGCGGTCATCAGGTGACGACCTTTAGTGATGGCACGGGCGACGAGGTGGTTCTTTTGATCCACGGCGGTCCGGGGTGCCCTTCGGATTACTTGCGCGAAAGCCACGCGCCCTTGGTCGCGCAGGGCTTTCGGGTGGTGACATGGGACCAATTGGGGTCTGGCTCCTCTGATCTGCCTGACGATAAATCTTTGTGGACCGTGGCGCGCTTTGTCGAGGAGACGCGGATGGTCTGCGATGCCTTAGGTTTGGCGCGCGTTCATGTCTTGGGGCAATCTTGGGGGGGCATCTTGGGCCTCGATTTTGCTTTGGCCTATCCAGAGCGCGTTCGCAGCTTCATAGGGGCCAATACCGCCTTTGACCTGCCCCGCATGCAACGTGGATTTGAGCGCAAAAAACAAGCTTTGGGCGAGGAGACCTGCGTGATGATGGGGCGTCACGAAGCCATGGGCAGCACGGACCATCCCGAATATCAGGCAGCCGTCACGATTTTAATGTATCGCCATATGTGCCGCGTGCCAGTCTGGCCAGCTGGATTGAAAAAATCGATGGCGGGAATTGGTCAATCTGTCTTCACCGAAATGTTTGGGCCTTACTTCTTTAACTGCACGGGAACGCTGCGCGATCACTACCGGCTTGATCGCTTGAAAGACTTCGATATCCCCACGCTTTTGATCCAAGGCGAGCACGATTACCTTATCCCAGACCTCGCAGCAACGGCGCGCGACTTGATCCCCGGAGCACGCCTTCATGTGCTGAGCAATTGCTCCCATATGCCCTTTTATGAGGATCCGGCAGCTTATTTCGGTGTTCTTGTCCCGTTCTTGCGCGCCCAAGATGGACAAGCCAGACCTAAGCCAACCAGTTAACTGATTTGAACCCGAGAGCGGGCTGGAAAAGGGCGAGGTAAAAAAAACGTCACTCGTTGACCGTTCGAACTGATCATGCTGTGTCGTGTCGAAACGACATAACGGTGCCAAACTGAAAAAACGAGGCAAACATCTTCAGAATCTGAAGATGTTGAGTAGCAGTTGACGGCAAAAATCCCTCCTGACCC
>CAXNKP010000085.1:0-7843 GCA_964202815.1 Stagnihabitans sp.
ACCTGCGATGCGCTGGTTTGGTGCGGCCTTTTTGCTGTGGTATGGGTTGCAGCGCTTTTTGGCCGCCCGCAACGGGGGTGAGGCTTTGATGCCCGCCGCCGATAAGCCGACCCCCTTGTCAAAGGTGCTGTTGACCTGTGTGATTTTCACTTGGGCCAATCCGCATGTCTATCTGGATACGATGGTGCTGATCGGGTCAATCTCAACCCACCACACACCGTTTGAGGCGGCTTTTGGCCTTGGGGCTGCGGCCGCGTCTTTGACGTTCTTTGCCCTTTTGGGCTTTGGCGCGCGGCTGTTGGCCCCCCTGTTCGCAACGCCTCGCGCTTGGGTGGTTTTGGAATGCGTGGTGGGGCTAACCATGTGGATGATTGCCGCCACCTTGGTCTTTGGCTAAGCGGCGCGCGGTCAGGTCACTAACAATTTAGGCATTTTATTTAGCTTTGCGGGTCAATTAATCCCCGCGGAGGTTAAAAATGTCGACCACAACAGCCTTGCAATTGCTGCCCCTGATCGAGCCCGCCCAAGCCCAAAAACACATCACCCATAACGAGGCACTGGCTGTCTTGGACGTCTTGGTCCAAACCACGGCCACCAGCCGCACGCTGACCACGCCACCAACAGCGGTTGTGGCGGGGGCCTGTTACATCGTGGCCAACAATGCCACCGGGGATTGGCAGGGCGAAGACGGAAATGTTGCCGTCTATTCGGGCCTTTATTGGGATTTTTATATACCCAAAACGGGTTGGCGCGTTTGGATCGGGGGCGAGGCCACCGAAGCTGTGTTTGATGGGGCGACTTGGACAACATCGGCTGACCGAACCGAGCGGGTTGCAGCCCTTGGCGTTTCGGCGGACGCTGACGGGACCAATCGTTTAAGCGTGTCATCTCCGGCCACATTGCTGACCCATGCTGGCGCGGGGCATCAGGTCAAGGTTAACAAGTCCCGCAGCTCTGATGCGGCCAGTCTGCTGTTTCAAAGTGATTTTTCCGGACGGGCCGAGATGGGCATCGTGGGCAGCGATGATTTTGTCCTGAAAGTCAGCGCCGATGGCACGACCTTTGTGACCAGTCTGACGATCGAGGCGGCAACGGGCCGCCTTGTGGCATCGCGCGGGATTAACGTCGTGCAAGGTGCTGGCGATCCGGCCAATCCGCAGAACGGCGATATCTGGTATAATGCCACCGCCAGTCGTTTGCGGGCCCGACAGGGGGGGCAAACGGTTGACCTGTTCGATCCCACCATCAGCACATTTGGCCGGGGTCTGATGGATGACGCCGATGCCGCCGCGGCCCGAACCACGCTGGAGCGGCAAGATTTTGCCACGCGCGCCGCATTTGTTACTTGGGCCACCGGGCGCGTCCTTTCGGCAGGGTTGGTGATGCGTGCGGTGAATACCGCCTATCGCTACATCGGCACGGGAACCGCCATCGCAGACTTGCCCGGTTGGGTGCCCCATGACAGGGTCACGGCTTTGCATTGGGGGGCGGACATCACCGGCACCACCAATGCCATTCCCGCCGTTTCAGCCATGATCGACTATGTCAACTCTTTGGGTGGCGGTGTCGCCTTTTTGCCGGCCGGCACCTACCTTTGGGCGGGCGAAATGCTTAAACACGTGCTGAACAATGTCGTGCTAGAGGGGGAAGGCAACGCCACAAAGCTGGTGCGCCGCAACAACCGGCCTGCAGCGGCTATCAAATTTTTACGCGGGGCAAACAACCGCGTCCGCAACCTTAAGATCGATTGCGCGGGCTATTCAGGGATCGGAATTTATCTTGCCGACCATTACTCGGGCGCGGAAAATGTCGAAATTGTTAACAGCCCCGATCGCCCCTTTCAAATGCAGGGTGGCGGCGATTTCTCTTGGGGGATCGACGCGCAGGGCCGCACTTCAGACGATCAGACCTTTACCGGGGCCACGTTCTTTCCCATTGGCTGCTATCTGGATAATTGCCGTGTCATCCGCGCAGGCTCTACCGCGTTCAGCCAAAAGCAAATGCCCCATTCGCGCATTCAACGCTGTGTGGGGCGCACGGTTTATTCTGAAGGCATCACCATCGACAAATGCGATTATTCCTTGGTGTCCGGTAATACCTTGTTCGACTGCGCCCTGACCATCGGCAACCAATGGCCCAACCTTGACGGTACCGGCTTTTTGGTGTCCGGCGGTGGGGGCGTAGGGGCTATTGGCATCGACGGATCGGTCGGCGCGCGCTTTGTGAAAAACACAATCATCGGGGTGAACACCGACATTGCGAACCGGAACAACCGCATTCGGGTGGCTGTGAACTTTGTAAACAACATCCAAGCCTCGAACGGCTGCGAGGTTGAGGGCAACTATATTCTTGATGCCAAGGCGGGCGTATGGCTGAAGGGCACGGGTTCGGGTGCCACCGGCAACAATTTCCGTTGCATCATACGGGGTAACGTTTTTGACACGATGGGCACCGGGGCTGGCCTTGGCATGGCCCAATTTGGCGCGATATGGATTGATGCTGGTTGCACCGACAATGTGATCTCTGACAATACCCAAGTGGGGGGAACCCCTTTGATAACCGGGGCAAGCAGCGCCAATACGCTGGACCAAATGGCCGCAGCAACGCTTAAGGGCAATGCCACGAGCGGCTGGGCCCTTGGGCGAGATCTGACGGGCGGCCAAGTGACTGCCATGTTGGACACGTTCACCAGTGCTGCCAAGGGCCTAACACCGGCATCGAGCGGGGGAACCACCACCTATCTTCGTGCCGATGGCACTTGGGCCCCTATTGGTGCGGAATGGAGCGCGATCATCGGCAAGCCCTCCACTTTGTTGGGCTACGGGATCACCGATGGGCTTGACCTTGGCACGGCACAAACCGTGACGGGGGCCAAAACCTTTGCCGCCCCCGTCGGGCTGAACGGGCTGACATCGGACCCTGCCAGCCCAAGCAATGGTTCCATCTGGTACAACGCCAGCGCAGGGCTGTTAAAGGCGCAGGTCGCCGGGCTGACGCAGGTCATTCAACCTGAAAATGACATTGCCTGGCTGACCCCTGTCGCGGGCGACCTTATGACCACCACCTCGTTTTCAAGTGGCAACATGGGCGGCACCGCGCCCGGCACGAACGGGCTGCGGCTTTTCCCCTTCACAGCACGGGCGGAAACGCCGATCACGGGGTTGGTTTTAAACGTCACCAATGCTGTGGTGGGTTCGCTTGCCAAATTTATCGTTTACGGCTCTGACGCCAATGGCCGCCCTGATGCTCTTTTGGCCGAGACTGCCGATGTGGATTGCAGCAGTCTAGGGCCCAAGACGGCCGCCGTGGCACTGACCTTGCGGCGCGGCCAGACCTATTGGTTGGGCCTGCGGTTTAATGGGAACGCCACAGTCTCGGCTTCGGGGGCCAGTGCAACGCCGGATATCAACGGGGGCACAGTTTCAACCACACCGCGTAAATCTTTGTCGCGGACCTTGGCCTATGCGACACCAGCCCCCACCTCTTGGGGCTGGACCTCTGCCGATCTGGTGACGGGTTTGCCGCCTGCGGTTTGGTTGCAGGTGTGATAAGCTTGTGGAAGTGACAGAAAGGCTGGCAATGCCCAGCCTTTCTGCATAGCCCGCCGTTTCTTATTTGACACGGTGGGCCCTGCTTTCTAGACACGGCCCAAGTCACACGAGGCAGGCATAGCCCTGAAACAGGCGTCACCATGAAGATTGCGATGATCGGAACAGGCTATGTGGGCCTTGTGTCTGGCGTATGCTTTTCAGACTTTGGCCATGATGTTGTCTGTGTTGACAAGAACGCGGGCAAAATCGCCCAGCTTCAGGCCGGACAGGTGCCGATCTTTGAACCGGGCTTGGCCGATTTGCTGGCCAAAAACGTGCAGGCGGGGCGGCTGTCTTTCACGCTGGATCTGGCGGGGGCCGTGGCGGGGGCCGATGCCGTTTTCATTGCCGTGGGCACGCCCGCGCGGCGCGGTGATGGCCATGCAGATCTAAGCTATGTGATGGCGGCTGCTGAGGAAATTGGCACAGCGCTGACGGGTTACACCGTTGTTGTGACAAAATCGACCGTGCCCGTCGGTACCAACCGCAAGGTGGCCGAGGCGGTGCGCGCAGCCAACCCGCAGGCCGCGTTCGACGTTGCCTCGAACCCTGAATTCCTGCGTGAGGGGGCGGCGATTGACGACTTTATGCGCCCCGACCGCGTGGTGGTTGGGGTTGAATCCGAAACCGCCCGCAAAGTGATGGCCGAAGTCTACCGCCCCTTGTTCTTGCGCGACTTTCCGGTGGTTTTCACCGGACTGGAAAGTGCCGAGATGATCAAATACGCCGCCAACGCCTTTTTGGCGACCAAGATCACCTTCATCAACGAAATTGCAGCCCTGTGCGAAAAGGTCGGGGCGGATATCAAGGATGTCTCAAAAGGAATGGGGCTGGACGGGCGGATCGGCAATAAATTCCTGCATGCAGGCCCTGGCTACGGTGGCAGTTGCTTTCCCAAAGATACCAAAGCCTTGGCGCGCATCGGCCAGGAACACGCAGTGCCGATGCAAATCACCGAAACCGTCATCAAGGTCAACGAAGAGATCAAGCGCCGGATGCTGGATAAGATCATCGACCTGTGCGACGGGTCGGTGAACGGCAAGACGATCGGCGTTTTGGGCGCGACCTTTAAACCCAACACCGATGATATGCGCGATGCACCCAGCCTGACGATCCTGCCTGCCCTGATCGGCGCTGGTGCCAAGGTTCGTGTCTGCGACCCCCAAGGTCGGCGCGAGGGCGAGGCCCTGTTGCCTGGTGTCACATGGTGCAACACCGCTTATCTGGCGACCCAAGATGCCGATGCCGTGGTGATTTTGACCGAATGGAACGAATTCCGCGCCCTTGATCTGGCGCGGATGGCCGCCAAAATGACAACCCCGCGCATGGCTGACCTGCGCAACATCTACGCCCCCCAAGCCGTGCTGCAGGCAGGGTTTGACCGCTATCTGGGCATTGGCCGACCAGCGCCTTTGTCGGCCTAAATGTCCAGCACATCGAAGATGTATCGGTAAAGACCCACCAAGCCCAAAGCAAAGCAAACCGCCGCAATCAGCAGCACATAGGCGGGCGAAACCCACGCGATCTCATAGCTTGGGAAAAAGGCATGGCGCATCTGGGCTACGATCTGGGCCACAGGATTCCACTTTAAGACGGCAAAGATTGGCTCTGGCAGGTCTTCGATATGGATAAAGACCCCTGAAACCAGCAGCATCGGGGCGTTCACCAACCCCCAAACGCTTTCATACACAGCCGAGGCTGGAAACAGCACTGAATTCAGCGTGCCTATGCCAAGGCCTAGGGCCATAGCCATACACAACCCCAAAAGCAGCGCGGCCATATCGGGGTTCAATTGCAGATCATAGTAGGTTTTAAGCAAAAAAAGCATGACGATAAAGACACAGATATCAGTCACAGCGCTGAGCAAAAAGCGCGCCGCGATAACGTCAATCACCGTAACCGAGGGCAGCCCCAGCAAGTTGCGCGAAAACCGCATCGACCGGGCAACATTCCGGCTGATGGCCGCGTAAAGGTGAAAAGGCACAACGCCTGTAACGTAATACAGGGGGAAATTTGTCCCCAGACGGGGCGATTGGCTGATCAAGGAAAAAAGAAGCGACAAGATCGCGATCGACACCACAGGCTCGATCACATTCCACAAAAACCCCAAAGAGGCGCGGCTGTCGCGTGACCCTGTCTCGCGCAAGATCAGCGCTGCCACCACACGCACCATGCGAAAACGCGGCGATTTGGTCGGTTGGGGCGGCGGCAAATCGACCAAAACAAGGGGCATTTTCTGAAATTTTCCATCAAAAAGATATAAGTCGCCCTAGGCCCACTCAATCGGCGCTTGTGGCAGGGTGTAAACCTGATGTATCTTTAGCAAATACTTTTGAGGTGCGCAAACGCTTGCGTCTATCTGGAACATCATAGTGCCCCCTTCCCCTCTTCCGCCGGGTATCCACGCGTCTGACCCGATCGACATAACGCCCAAAGATCCGCCTGCCCCACGGCAGCGCCAGGGTTTGCAAGGTAATGTAGTCAAGACGCAGGCCCGCCAAAATGCCATGCCAGCAACCCAAAAGCACGCGGGAAACCTTGGTGGTCCTCGGAAAAGACAGGATGGGCCTCAGGCGTCAGCCCTTTACAGGCCCAGTCCCGCGGCAAAAAGGGCGCGCATGCGACCGCGCCATTGGTGGCTTTTTGCGCTGTTCGTGTTGATTGTCGTCCTGCCTGCAGGGGGTTATGGCTGGTATCTTTTCACCGCTGCCGCCGACCAATACGAAAGCAATGCAGGCTTTAGCAGCCGCACCGAACAGGCCCCGTCGCCCTTTGATTTTCTGGGGGTGATCGCGGGGGGCTCCAACTCCTCCTCGTCGGATATGGACATCGTGTTCCAATTCATCCGCAGCCAAGAACTGTTGGGCCGGGTCGATGCCAAGCTGAACCTGCGCAAGATTTTTTCCAAACCCAGCCATGATCCGCTGATGCGCTTTGCACCCGACGGATCTACCGAAGATTTGTTGGCCTATTGGCAAAGGATGGTCGTGCCGGATTTTGACCGTGCGACTGGGCTGATGACCTTGACCGTCTGGGCCTTTGATCCCAAAGACGCGCAAGACATCGCAATCGAGGTTTTGGCGCAATCGACCGCTATCATCAACGATCTCTCAAAAACTGCGCAGGCCGATACCAGCCGCTACAGTCAAGAAAGCCTTGCGAAATCTGAAAAGCGCATGGCAGCCGCCCAGCAGTCCCTGACAGATTTTCGTGTGGCCAATGGCATTCTTGACCCCGCACAGCAAGTCTCTGGCACAGCGCAGGTCGTTAACACACTGGTGCAACAACTGGCCACGGCGCAGATCGACCTTGATCTTTTGTCCGGCACAGTGCCCAAGGATGACCCGCGTCTGGGCCAATTGAACCGACGCATCGCAGTCATTGAAAACCGCATCGCAGCAGAACAGGCCAAGGTAGGCGGCTTGCCCGACGCCGGTGCGCCCAATTATGCAAAGCTGGTCACCGATTATCAAAACCTTATGATGGAACAGGATTTCTCGCAAAAAGCCTATCTGGCAGCCTTGGGTGCCTATGATCAGGCCATTAATGATGCCCAACACCAGACGCGGTATCTGGCGACCTATCTGCAACCCACCTTGGCGCAAACCGCCACCGCGCCACAAAGGCCGCTGCAGATCGTGCTGACCGCATTGGTGGGCCTGCTTGCATGGTCCATCGGGGTGATGATCTACTATGCCCTGCGCGACCGCCGGTAAACATGAGGGGGCCAAATGATCCAGCTTGACGCGGTGACCAAAGCCTATCGTTACCGGGGCATTCCCAAATACATCGCCCGCAATATCAGCGCCACAATTCCCCTCGGCGCAAAATTGGCGCTGATGGGGCGCAATGGGGCGGGAAAGTCGACGATGCTGTCCATGATCGCGGGAAATTTGAACCCCGACCGCGGCCGTATCACCGTGACAGGGGCAATCTCTTGGCCGATCGGCTTGACCGGAACGGTGCAGGGCGATTTGACCGGCATTCAGAACGTGCGCTTTCTGGGGCGCACCTACGGTGTGGACACCGACGAGCTGGTGGATTTCGTCGGATCCTTTGCCGATCTTGGCCTGAACTACGCCGAACCCGTGCGCACGTATTCCTCGGGGATGCGCAGCCGACTGGCCTTTGGGATGGCCATGGGCATCCGCTTTGACACTTATCTGATCGACGAGGTGACAGCAGCAGGCGACGCCGCCTTTCGCAAGAAAAGCAATCGTCTGTTCGAAGATCGTCTGGCCAACGCCGGCCTG
>CAXNKP010000086.1:0-7834 GCA_964202815.1 Stagnihabitans sp.
TCACTATGGCATGTCGGTAATATGCATCCGCCTTGGGGCGGTGCTGATTGGAGATAAGCCGGAAATGGTGCGCCACTTCCCCGGATACCTCGCCCAGACCGACGCAGTTCAGATGGTGGGCAAATGCCTTGGCGCGCCTGACAGCATAAGGTTCGACATCTTTGATGCCATTTCGGACAATTCCCGGCGCTGGCGCGATACGGATCACGCCAAAAATTTGATCGGATGGCGGCCCACGGGCTCCGCTGACAATTTTGATATCACAGCCCTGTCTTCCTGACCCCAGCCGGACAGGTTTGCTGCTTACAACCGGGCGCGCTGCGTGTCCGGCTGTTTGGCATTTTCCACAGAGCATTGAATTTTACGCAACGGTGCATCCGGTCATTTGACCTGCGATGGACGCAAAAGGATCCAAGATCCGCGCTTGACACACTAAAAATGACATGGTTATTATGTTAATAACATATTATGGTGTCGAGGGGAATCGGATGCCAGGGCTGTGCGAGATCATCGGCCCGTTGCCTGAGTGTCGCCCGAGGCGCAACGCGGCACCGCCATCATCTGACAAACTGTCCTCGGCCATGGATTGGACAGGGCACCTGAAAACCGCGCGCCAGAAAATGTTCTGCGCGATGCGATCCAGGGCGCCGCTGTCCCAGCCGATCTTTTCGCCCGACACCGCCTTCGCTGAAGGAATGGCGCGGCTGGACGGCACGTTGATAGACCTCTCTGCGCACGCGGCCATCGCCGTGAAGACGGTGGAAAGTTGGACCGGAGGAATGCCGACGCGCGGGCCCTTCAGTCGAAGCACAACCAGCAACAGGACCAGCAACAGGAGACGTTTATGAGTAAGTTAAAAGCCATTGCAGTGGGATTGCTTCTGCAGACTGCCCTTACGGGAACGCTGAGCGCTCAGGCGCTTAACGGCAATCCACTGTCCGATGTCCGCGTCCGGCAGGCGATCGCTTATGCGATCGACAAAGACACGATCATCGCGACCATCTTTGACGGCAACGCCGTCCGCGCTGACGGTCTGCTGCCCGCCGGGCCGTTCAAAAGCCCGAACCTTGACCCCTATAGCTATGACCCCGACAAGGCGCGCGCCTTGCTGAAGGAAGCCAACTGGGATCCAGAACGCACGCTTGAAATGGTCTACTACTACGATGACCAAACAACGGCCGATCTGATGACGGCCTTGCAGGCTGAACTGGCCGATGTCGGCATCAAAATGAACTACCACCTGCTGACCGGCGACGTTGGGGCGACACTCAGTTCAATTCCTGCCGATCCCAAAGGCAAGTCCGTTGTCACATGGGACCTTGGCTATGGCGCCAGAGCGGCCATGGTGATGCAGGAATATTTCAACGACTACGAAACCGGCAAAGCCAGCAGCGACGCCTATCCCGGCTCGCCCGAAATGGACGCGTTGATTGCAGCCTCCAACGCCACCGCCGATCAGGACGCCCAGATCGCGGCCCTGATGGCGATCGACGAGAAGATCAACAAGGATCTTATCAGCATCCCGTTTTACAACATCCCGTTGCAGGTGGTGGAGAGCACGCGCCTAAGCCGCAACGGCGAAGCCTACGGCAACGAGCAGTTCAATTACAACTGGGGTGTCCAGAACTGGACAATCGAGCCGGACGCAGATGGCAAGACGGTGATGTACACCAATGCCGGACCACAGGATAACTACTTCCCGGTTCCGTGGACAGACCTTGGCTTTTTTGCCTCCAACAAGCTGACCTTCGCGCATTTGCTGTTCGCCAAGGGCGATCTTGGCGGTGTTGCCGGGGGTGATCTGGCCGAGACGTGGACGGTCAGCCCCGATGGCTTGGCGGTGACTTTCACGCTGCGCAATGGCCTAACTTGGCAGGACGGCACGGCGATCACGGGCGACGACGTCACTTGGAGCATCGAAGCGGCGCTTAAATACCCGACGCTGCATGGCGTACTGGCCAACACCTTCAACTCGATCGAAGGTGCCGCCGATTACGTTGCGGGCACTGCTGAGCATATCTCGGGCTTGAGCGTAGACGGCGCGACCATCACCCTCAAGATGGCCAAGCTTGACCCCAATGTTCTGGCGGCTTTCGCCCAATTCGCACCGCTGCCCAAGGCGCAGTTCGCCGGTGTTGATCTGACCTTGCTGGGACAAGCTCCCTATTGGCAGCACCCGATTGGCTCGGGCCCCTATGTGATCGAGGATGCCAAGTTCGGCGACTACGCCTCGTTCACCCCGTTCGACGGCTATTGGGGTGGCAAGGCCAAAATCGAACAGATCATCGCCTTTGCCAGCCAAGACGGCGACAAGAACCTCGTGAAGAACGTTCTGGCGCATCGCTTTGATTTCGGCATCACCAAGGTGACAGCGGAAGTCAAGACCCTCAAAGAGCTGGATTTCGTGCGGTTGACGCAACTCGATATCCCCTACACCCGCATGATCTGGGTGAATCAGTACGACAAGTAAGCCTCTGCGTGACAGCGAGGGGCGCTTTGGCGCCCCTCTGCCCCCGACCCGGTTCTGTTGAGGACATGCCATGCTGACCTTCATCATCCGACGCCTGATTATTCTTATCCCCACGGCGATTGTCGTCAGCTTTTTGATTTACCTCGCCCTTGATCTTACGCCCGGCGATGCTGTCTCCCATATGATTAGCCCAGAACGCACGGCAGATCCTGCCAAGCTTGCCGAATTGCGCCAAAAGCTCGGCCTCGATGCTCCGCTGGTTGTGCGCTACTGGATTTGGATCACTGGCGTGTTGCAGGGTGATTTCGGCTACACCATGACAGGTGGCGCGCCGATATCGTCGGTGCTTGCCAGCAGGTTGCCAGCCACCCTTGAACTCTCTGGTGCGGCACTGGTTCTGTCGACGATCATCGGATCCATTCTGGGCACACTCAGCGCGTTAAAACGCGGGTCTGCCACGGACAACATCCTCACCGTGGTGGGCATGATCGGCGTGTCGATCCCGGAGTTTTTCTTCGGCCTCGTGGCAATCATGGTCTTCGCCCTTCAACTGCAATGGCTTCCAGTTGGTGGCCGGTTGCTGCCGAGCTATTCAAGCTATTGGGACCATATCCCCAACCTTGTTATGCCAGCGCTGGTGCTGTCGATCATGATGACGGCCGGTGTGATGCGCTATGCCCGCTCGTCTATGCTTGACGCGATGGGCCGCGAATTCATCAAGACGGCGCGCTCCAAGGGCTTGCCCGAATGGCGGGTGAACCTGCTGCACGGCTTTCGCGTTGCGCTGACGCCAGTGATCGTTCTTGTAGGCTTCCGCCTGCCGATGTTGATAGGCGGATCGATGATTGTCGAGCAGGTCTTCCAATGGCCGGGCCTTGGCAATCTGTTCGTGACCTCGGTCAGCAACAAGGACCTGCCCGTGGTGATGACCGTAGCGCTGCTTTCGGTCATGGTGGTGCTGGTGGTTAGCCTTCTTATCGACGTTCTGACGGCCGTCATCGATCCCCGCGTCCGGCTGGGGACCTGACCATGGCAATCCTCGATATCTTTAACAGGCGCAGCCGCCTTGACCGCCAGTTCGATGAATTGCGCCGCCGCGAGGAAGCGGGCGAGCTGCACTCGGTCAGCCGCAGCCGCGTGGTACGCAAGTTTCTCAACAACCGGCTGGCCGTTCTTGGCCTTGTGGTTTTCAGCATCATCCTCCTTGCCTCGATTTTTGCGCCACTGCTGACGCCCTGGGACCCCAGCAAAGTCAACTTGCGCGCCATGATGCAGGAGCCCTCGCTCGATCACTGGTTTGGCACCGACAAGACCGGACGCGATGTCTTTGCGCGTGTTCTGTACGGCGGGCGCATCTCGATCTTGGTGGGTTTGGGCAGTGCCTTGGTCTCTGCCGCCATCGGTGTTCTGATCGGGTGTTACACAGGCTATGTTGGCGGCTGGCTGGATGCGATTGCCTTGCGCGTCTCGGAGGCGATCATGGCGTTTCCCGAGATTATCTTGGTGCTGATGCTGGTCTCGATCATCGGCCAGTCCTTGTTCAACCAGATGGCCATCTTCATCCTTGGTGGTTGGTGCGGCATTTACCGGCTGACGCGGGCCCAGATGCTGTCGCTGCGCGAGGAGGAATATGTGCTGTCGCTGCGCAGCTTTGGCCTCAACCGGGCGCTGATCTGCTACAAACATATGCTGCCCAACGCGCTGGGGCCGGTGATGGTCAACATCACGCTCAGCACCGCAGCCTTCATCTTGCAAGAGGCTGGCCTGAGCTTTCTGGGCCTTGGCGTCCCCTTCAGCACGCCCACTTGGGGCAACATCCTGAATGCGGCGCAGAACCTGAGCGTGTTGCAGGACAACTGGTGGATGTGGCTGCCCGTCGGCCTGTTCATTTCGCTCTTCGTGCTTAGCGTGAACTTCATCGGCGATGGTCTGCGCGACGCCTCTGACCCCATGCAGCAAGGATAGAATGATGTCAGACGTCGCGCTTAGCGTTCGAGATCTCAAGACCTTCTTTTACACCAACCAGCGGTGCAACAAGGCCGTCAACGGCCTGTCGTTTGATATCAAGAAAGGCAAGACGCTGTGCGTTGTGGGCGAAAGCGGCTGCGGCAAGAGCGTGACCGCCGCCGCCATCATGCAACTGCTGCCAAGACTGTCGCGCATCGAGAGCGGCTCGATTGTCTATCACAGCGACCAAGGCGACATTCACATCGAAAAGCTCGCGCGAAACGGCGCCAAGATGCGGGCGATCCGTGGGGCTGAGATCAGCATGATTTTCCAAGATCCTATGACGGCCCTCAATCCGGTCTTCACGATTGGTGCGCAGATCGCCGAAAACCTGCTGTACCACTCGGCCCTGCGAGGCCGACACTTGCGCGACAAGGTCATCGACCTGCTTCGCACAATGGGCATTCCCCTGCCCGAACGGCGCATTCGTGACTATCCGCACCAGTTTTCGGGCGGTATGCGCCAACGCGCCATGATCGCCATGGCAATGGCCTGCAACCCCAAAATCCTGATCGCCGACGAGCCGACCACGGCGCTGGATGTGACCATTCAAGCGCAGATTTTCGAGTTGATGGTCAACCTCAAGCGCGAGCATGGCACCGCCATCATGCTGATCACCCATGACATGGGCGTGGTGGCCGAACTGGCCGACGACGTCGCGGTCATGTACATGGGCAATATTGTTGAGGCCGGAACTGCAGAAGAGGTGCTGCGCCACCCCGTGCATCCCTATACCCGTGCGCTGCTCGCCTCGATCCCGATCCTTGGACGCGGCCGCAATCAGGTCATCGACGCTATTCCGGGATCAACACCCGACCCGTTTGATCGCCCAAAGGGGTGCCAGTTCGCGCCGCGCTGCCAGCACCGTGTCGCCGCTTGCGAGACGATGCCGGCCGAAACCTACACCTCCCCGACACATCGCATGATGTGCTGGCGCTATGAGGAGCTTGCGGCCAATGGCGCGTGATGAGCAGATCATCCTGAAACTGCGGGGGGTCAAGACGCACCTGCCAATCAAGGCGGGGCTTTTTGGCAACACTGTGGGCCATGTCAAGGCGGTCGATGGTATCGATATCGACGTCTACCGTGGCGAGGTTTTGGGCCTTGTCGGGGAAAGTGGCTGCGGCAAGACCACCCTTGGCAAGACTATTCTGAATTTGGTCAAGGCGACGGCTGGAGAGATCTTTTATTGCTCGCCCACCGAGGATGTCGAACTCACAGCCCTTAACAACCGCGACCTTGACCCCTACCGAAAGCGGCTGCAGATCGTCTTTCAGGACCCGCATTCCTCGCTTAATCCAGCCTTCACTATCTTCGGCTCGCTTGAGGAACCGCTGAAGAAATACGGTGTCAAGACGCGCGCGGAACGCCGCAAGATCATAGGCGACCTGCTGGAGTCTGTGAACATGCGCCGCGAATACATGGACCGCTACCCGCACGAATTCTCGGGCGGCCAGCGGCAACGCATCGGCATCGCCCGCGCCCTGTCGGTCGACCCCGAGCTTGTCATCTGCGACGAGGCCGTCAGCGCGCTGGACGTTTCTATTCAAGCACAGGTGCTGCAGGTGCTGATGAAGCTCAAGCGTGAGAAGAACCTGACCTATATCTTCATCACCCATAACCTAAGCGTCACCGAATACATCTGCGACCGCATCGCGGTGATGTATCTGGGCCGGATCGTTGAACTGTGCCGGTCCGAGGATCTTTATGCGCGGCGGCTGCATCCCTATACTCAGGCCCTGCTGTCGGCCATTCCGGTCGCCGATCTTGACCGGCGCAGCCAGCGCGTGGTGCTTGAGGGCGATGTTCCCAGCCCCGTCAACCCACCCTCGGGCTGCCCGTTCCACCCGCGCTGCCGGTTCCGGCAGGACATCTGCAAGACCGTCGTGCCCGAACTCAAACGCTATTCCATCGACGGCCGCGACGATCACCACGCGGCCTGCCACCTCATCGACGCCCCCGTAGCTGCCGCCTAAGCGGCGCTCATCAGTCCAAGGAGCTTTCCATGCCCGCCTTCGACATCAAGTCCATCAAGGGTGTCATCCCCGCGATGGTGACGCCCTTTGACGAAAACGAGGCGCTTGACGAAAAGCGCCTGCGCGCCGTGGTCAATTTTTTGATCGAGCGCAAGGTGGAGGGTCTTTATATCACCGGTTCAACCGGCGAATCCTTTCTGATGTCGCCCCAAGAGCGCAAGCGCGTCGTCGAAATCACGGTCGAAGAGGTCAAGGGCCGCATCCCGATCATCGCCCATATCGGGGCCATCGGCACGCGCATCTCGATTGATCTTGCCCAGCACGCCGAGGCTGCGGGTGTCGATGCGATATCCTCAGTTCCGCCGTTCTACTGGGGCTTTTCGGCCGACCAGATCCACGGCTACTACGCTGATATCACAGGCTCTACCAGCTTGCCGATGATCGCCTACAACGTGCCAATGGCAGCCCTTGGATTTGATGTGATCAAGCGGATCTCCACCATTCCGGGCCTTGCCGGGGTGAAGTACACGGCCGCGACCCATGCCGATATCTTGCGCATCAAACAAGATATCGGCCAAGATTTCATTGTTTATTCGGGCGCTGACGAGATGGCGATGTCGGGGCTTGCTGTTGGGGCCGACGGGATCATCGGGTCGTTTTACAATTCGATGCCCGAGATCTGGATGAGCATCCGCGACGCCGTCGCGGCAGGCAACCTTGCCGAAGCCAAGCGCCTGCAAGAGATTGGCAATGCGGTGATCTTCTTCTCGCTGCCACGCGGGGGGGTTGGCGCTATCAAGCGCGCCATGGCCTGGCTTGGCTGTGATGCGGGCTATGCGCGCAGGCCGCTGGGCGGCTACCTCGACAAGGCCGCCGACGACAAGATGAAAAGCGAATTCCGCCAGCTTCGCGACGAGCGCGGGCTGACCGGTGTCGCCTTTCTTGACGCGATCTGAAAGGGGGCTGAGATGGGGGGATCTCTTCGAACGGTGTTGACGTTGAACAGCGACCGCTCGGTCCGCAGCGGCAGCACCACTGATCTGGTCGACGCCATCCGGCGCGGCGCAGACCTGCGCATCGGCACGGCCTTTCGCCATAACGAACACATCGACCCCCGCTCTGACAGCAACGAGTTGATCGAAGAGGTGGCCGAGTTTCGCCAAACCATGTTGCTTGACGACCGTTGGGCGGCTGGCATCATGACGCTGCGCATGCCGGTGGAATTGCCCGAGGGATTTGGGCCAAGACCCTCGATGTCGTTCTTTTTGTACAATCAAGACGGCACGCAGGCGATCGCCCGCCCCTATCTGGACGGCCAGCCCGCCACAGGCGCGCGCGGCACCTCGCCGTTCGCCGATATCCCTGACGTGCCGCGCTACCA
>CAXNKP010000087.1:0-7825 GCA_964202815.1 Stagnihabitans sp.
TGCTTTTTGGCCCCTTTGCCCAAAGCCTGCCAAACTGGTCGCTGGTCGATACGGTGGGCAAGCCTGCCACTGTCACCGATTTCACCGAACCCACGCAAGGCTTAGAAAGCCCTTGGGCCATGGCACAACTGGTGTTCGAGCATGACAGCGCCAAACTGGCCACACCGCCCAAGTCGATCCTAGCGCTGGCCGATTGGGCGCAAGTGAACCCCGGCCGCTTTACCTATCCCCAGCCGCCCGATTATTTGGGCCTGACCTTTCTTAAACAGGTGCTCTACGCCCTGCTGCCCGATCCTGCGATCTTGCAACGTCCGGCTACCAGCACCGATTCGGCCTTGGCCGCCCTTTGGCTTTTCCTGGATGGGCTGCACCCTCATCTTTGGCGACAGGCCAAGGCATATCCTGCCAACGAATCGGCCCTTGGCCAGTTGCTGGCCGATGACGAGATTGGCATTTCCTTCGCCTTCAACCCCGGCCGCGCCAGCGCAGAGATTGCGGCAGGCGCCCTGCCCGATACGGTGCGGACCTTTGTCTTGGACGGCGGCACGATCGGCAATGCGTCCTTCGTGGCCATACCGTTTAACGCTTTGGCCGTGGCGGGGGCGCAGGTGATTGCCAACCTGCTGCTGGAGCCGTCCGTGCAAGCCCGCGCGCAAGATGCCAACGTTCTGGGCTTTCAAACTGTGCTGAACATGGCAGCCCTTACCCCGTCCGAATTTGCGCTGTTCAACGACATCCCGCGCGGCCCCGCCACCCTATCGCCTGCCGAATTGGGCCCTACCCTGCTAGAGCCACACGCCACATGGATGACCCAAATCAGCGCCGAGTGGAGCGCGCGGTATGGCGTTGCCCCCTAAGCCCGCGCCCTTGGCATGAAGGTGGCAACCCTGATCTTGCGGGGGTTTTTGGTCTTACCCGTCGGGCTTGGCCTTGGGCTTACCGTGGTGCAAGGGGCTGCCCATCTGCCCCAAGTGCTGGCTTGGCCGGGGCTGGTGCGGGCCTGTCTGTTGTCTTTGGGGCCGGGGATGGCAGCAGCGGTGATCTCTTTGGCATTGGTGGGGCTGATCTTGGGGGCTTCTCCGCGCAGCTTGGGCCTGTTGGAGCGGCTTTTGGCCCCCCTGCTGGCTCTGCCCCATGCGGCGGCGGCTTTGGGGCTGGCCTTTGTGATTGCGCCCTCGGGGTGGATCGCGCGCATCCTGTCGCCGTGGGCCACGGGGTGGCGGGTGCCGCCCGATCTGATGATGTTGAACGACCCTTGGGGGCTGGCGCTGACCTTGGGGCTGGTGCTGAAAGAGGCGCCCTTTTTGCTGATTATGGGCTTGGCAGCCACCACACACGCGCTGCGCCAGCGGCAAAGGGTGGCAGCCACCTTGGGATATGGGCGGGTTATGGGCTTTGCACTGGTGGTCTGGCCCAGCCTTTACGCCGCGCTGCGTCTGCCCGTCTTGGCGGTGTTGGTTTACGGGATGACCACGGTGGATATGGCGCTTATTCTGGGGCCCAGCCTGCCCTACAGCCTTTCCGCCCAGATCAGCCTTTGGCAAAGTGCTGCCAGCCTGACGCAGCAAGACCAAGCCGCTGCCGCAGCCCTGCTGCAGGCTGGTTTGGTGGGCTTGGCCCTGATCTTGTGGCGGGGGCTGGAGGTTTCGGGCGCAGCCCTGCGCCAAAGACTAACGTTGGCGGGCATCCGCGCGCCTTGGGCAGACCGCGCGCTGGCAGGTGTGGCCAAGGGGGCGAGCCTTGGGCTGATTGTGGTGCCTGTCTTGGGGCTGGCGGGTTTGGCGATCTGGTCCATCGCGGGGCTTTGGCGCTTTCCGCAGGCCTTGCCCGATCAGATCACGCTACAAGCTTGGGCCGAGGCGGGGCCCGCCTTGCTGCAGGCCTCGGCCACCAGCGTGGCCTTGGGCTTTGGGGTGACGGCCGCAGCCTTGAGCCTGACGCTTTGGGCGCTGCAGGCCGAGGATGCAGCCTCGCGCCGGGATGGGCTTTTGTTCTTGCCGCTGATCGTGCCGCAGATTGTGGCTTTGCCAGGGATCGCTACGGCCTTGCTGCACCTGCCCTTGGCGCTGACGCCGATGGTGGCGGTGGCCTTGGGGCACGGCATTTATGTGCTGCCCTATGTCGTCTTGGGCCTGTCGGGGCCATTTCGCGGCTGGAACCCGCATCTGGGGCAGATCGGGGCCAGCTTGGGGGCAGGGCCTTGGCGTGTCTTGACGCGCCTGCGCTTGCCCATGCTGGCAGGTCCCTTGGCGGCCACGGCGGCGGTGGGATTTGCGGTCTCGATCGGGCAATACTTGCCTACGCTGCTTTTGGGCGGCGGGCGCATCGTGACGCTGACGACAGAGGCTGTGGCCCTGTCTTCGGGTGGCAACCGGCGGATTGTGGGGGCTTACGCGCTGGCGCAGGCCTTTTGGCCGGGCTTGGCTTTTGGGCTGGCCATCGTTCTCTCCCGCGTGCGCGCTCTTCCCTTTGGCAAGCGCTCAAGCTAAGACTGGGTGATGAGTGCGACGATCCTAGACACGATCAAGGCCTATAAGCTGCAAGACATTGCCGCGCGCAAAGCCGCGCGTCCGTTGCATCTGGTCGAAGAAGCCGCAGCCGCAGCCTCGCCACCGCGTGGCTTTGCCCGTGCCTTGTCAGAGGCTGCGGGATCAGGTTACGGGCTGATTGCCGAAATCAAAAAGGCCTCGCCCTCCAAGGGCCTGATCCGCGCTGATTTTGACCCACCCGCCTTGGCCAAAGCTTACGAGACGGGCGGGGCCACCTGTTTGTCTGTGCTGACGGATGGGCCGTCTTTTCAAGGCGACGATTCCTATCTGATGGCGGCGCGGGCGGCGGTGAAACTGCCCTGCCTGCGCAAGGATTTTCTATATGACCCCTATCAAGTGGTCGAAGCCCGTGCGTTGCACGCCGATTGTATCTTGATCATCATGGCCTCGGTCTGTGACACCCAAGCCGCCGAGTTAGAGGCGACTGCCCTTGCCCTTGGGATGGATGTGCTGATCGAAGTGCATGATCTGGACGAATTGCACCGCGCCAGCCGGCTGAAATCGCCGCTGATCGGCATCAACAACCGCAACCTGCACTCGTTTGACGTCACATTGGAGACGACCCGCACCTTGGCACGCCATGTGCCCGAAGGGCGGCTGATCGTGTCCGAAAGCGGACTTTACACGGCGCAGGATCTGGCAGATCTGGCCCACTACGGCGTGCGCTGCTTCTTGATCGGCGAAAGCCTGATGCGCCAGCGCGATGTGACCCAAGCCACCCGCACGATCTTGGCCAATCCCTTGACCTCGGGGGGCGCATGAGCGGCCCGAAGCCCTCGGCTCTGACGCATTTTGACGATCAGGGCCATGCCCATATGGTCGATGTCGGGGCCAAACCCGTCACCGAGCGCATTGCAACGGCAGAGGGCCACATTGTGATGACGGCTGAAACCTTGGGCCTGATCACCCAAGGCCGCGCCAAGAAGGGCGATGTTCTGGGGGTAGCACGGCTTGCGGGCATTATGGCCGCCAAGAAAACGTCTGACCTTATCCCGCTTTGCCATCCCCTGCCGATTACCAAAGTCGCGGTGGACTTAACCCCAGATGCCAGCCTGCCGGGTGTGCGGGTGACGGCCACGGTGAAAACATCTGGCGTAACAGGCGTCGAGATGGAGGCCTTGACGGCCGTGACGGTCGCCTGCCTGACTGTCTATGACATGCTCAAAGCCGTTGAAAAGGCCATGCAGATCGAGGGCATTCGCCTGCTTTTGAAGGACGGTGGCAAGTCGGGGCTTTACGAGGCCAAGCTGTGATCACGGTCGAGGAGGCTCTGGCGCGCTGCTTGGCGCTGATATCGCGTCTGCCCGCTGAAACCGTGGCGCTGCGCCATGCCGCAGGCCGGATGATGGCTGCCCCAGCCTTGGCCATGCGCGATCAGCCGCCCTTTGACGCTTCGGCCATGGATGGATATGCGCTGCAAGGCGACCCTGAGGCGGGGGAGCAGTTTGTGATTGTGGGGGCCTCGCAGGCGGGGCTTGGCTTTGCGGGGTCTGTGGGCAAGGGCCAGGCGGTGCGCATCTTTACCGGCGCGCCGGTGCCGCAGGGGGCCACTCGGGTGGTCTTGCAAGAAGATGTAAGTTTGGCGGGCGATGCAATCACCCTAAACCCCAAAGCCGATGTCGCCCGCCACATTCGCCCGCAGGGGCAAGATTTCAGGGCGGGTACAGGCTTGCCCCCGCGCCGCATCACCCCGCATGATCTGGCCCTGTTGGCTGCCATGAACATTCCCCAAGTGCAGGTCCACCGCCGCCCCGTGGTGGCCATCATCGCAACCGGCGACGAATTGGTCATGCCGGGCGAAGAACCAGGGCCGGGGCAGATTGTCTGCTCCAACTCTTTCGCCATAGCCGCCCTCGTCGAGGCCGAAGGGGCCGTAGCGCGCATTCTGCCCATCGCCCGCGACACGGTGGCCGATCTGACAGCGGTCTTTGGGCTGGCGCAGGGGACGGATCTGATCGTCACCATCGGCGGGGCGTCGGTGGGCGATCATGATCTGGTGGGCCCCGTGGCCGAAAGCCTTGGGCTGGAACGCGCCTTTTGGAAAATTGCCATGCGGCCGGGCAAGCCGTTGATGGCGGGGCGGGTGGCCGGCACGGCGATGCTGGGGTTGCCGGGCAATCCTGTCTCCTCCATCGTTTGCGCGCATCTCTTTTTGCTGCCTATGGTGCGGGCTTTGCAGGGGCGGCCGGATGTGGCGCCGCTGGAAGCATCGGCCGCGTTGGGCGCGGATGTCGATGCCACTGGCCCGCGCACCCATTACATGCGCGCGCGCTGTGCGAATGGGGTTATCACCCCATTTGACCGCCAAGATTCCGCCCTGATTGGTATTTTGACCCAATCCAATGCCCTGTTGATCCGCCCCTCGGGCGATAGAGCGCAGGCCAAAGGCACGAGTGCACGCTACATTGCGCTGTGATTTGCAAGCGTATTGACACAAAACAAGAACACGGATAGAACATTGTACCAACACTTGGGGCAAACTGACGCTGCAAGGGCCATTTAACTGGGGGTCATGCCTCCGTGATGTTGCAAAAAGGTGACACCAATGTTGACGCGCAAGCAGATAGAGCTTTTGGATTTTATTCGCACCCGGATTGATACCGATGGCGTGCCCCCCTCGTTTGACGAGATGAAAGATGCGCTGGATCTGAAATCGAAATCGGGCATCCACCGCCTGATCACCGCCTTGGAAGAGCGCGGGTTCATTCGACGTATGGCGCATCGCGCCCGCGCGCTGGAAATCGTCAAACTGCCCGAGGCGATGGACAAAGTTGGCTTCAAGCCGCGGGTGGTGCAGGGGTCAAAACCGGATGCCCCGCTGCCCCGACCTGTGACGGCTTTGCCGGTTGAGACATCTTTTGCCATGGAAATCCCCATGATGGGCCGCATCGCCGCGGGTGTACCGATCGAGGCCATTCAACATATCAGCCACCATGTGACCGTACCCAACGCCCTGATCACCGGCAAAGGGGCCCATTACGCGCTGGAGGTGAAGGGAGATTCGATGATCGAGGCGGGGATCAATGATGGTGACATCGTGATCATCCAAGAACAGCAAGATGCCGAAAATGGTGATATCGTTGTCGCCTTGGTCGAGGATGCCGAGGCGACCCTGAAGCGGTTCCGCCGCAAAGGCACCATGATCGCGCTAGAGGCCGCCAATCCGATCTACGAGACGCGGGTTTTCCCAAGCCATATGGTCAAAGTGCAGGGCAAATTGGTGGGCCTGATCCGCAGTTACTAAGCGTGCGTCAGGGATCAGATCGGGCGGGCAAAGCTGCCAGTCGTGCTGGATTTGGGCGTAAAAGCATGGGTTGCATGGGTTTTGTCACGCCGGACCACAGCCTTGTTTGGCTGTGAACCGCCACCAACATCACCCCGTCTGGCTGCAGCAGCCCAGCCAAAGCCCCGCTTTGGCCCAAGACCGCCGCATCAATCACCGTGCAGCCCACAGGCCGTGTCGGGGCCGGCCCATAACGCTGCGGCAGTATGACAAGATCCGCCTCAAAACAGGCGGCTGCGATTGCCCAAACCGCCTGCTTGCCGGATAGAACCACCCCGCGCAGGCCCCCAATTTCAAAGCGGCGCTGGGTTTTGGGGCCCAAAAATCCCGGGCGCAGGGCGGCCTCTTTTTGCAAAGCCAAATCCCCATCATCTTCCAACCATGAGTCTGCCGCAAATCCTGCCCCCCTGGAGGCGGAAAGGGCCCGCCCGTCCGGGCCCATAACGCCCGCCAAAACCCCATCAGAGGAAATCAAAAGCGCAGGGCGCTCTACCATGGCCCAAAGGCCAAAGCCAAAGGCCAAAGGTGCCAGGCCCAAGAGCCGCGCCCTGCCCTGCCAGATCAGCACCCAAAGCGCCCCCAAGGTGATCAGCGGCATGACCCAAGCGCCCGGATGCGGCACAGGCGTGATCGCCCCGTTTAAGCCCGCAATCCAATGGGCCACGGCCAAGATCCACTGCGCGGCCCACCCCATCACGGCGAAGGCCGGGGCCGCCAGCCCCACTGGGGCCAATAGCGCGGCGACCGCCCCTGCCCCCATCAACACGCTCATCACGGGTACGGTCAAAAGATTGGCAAGCAATCCGTAAGCCGTCAACCGGTTGAAGGTTGCTGCCGAAAACGGGGCCGTGGCCAATCCGGCAATGGCCGAGGTCACCACCAGCATCGCTGCCGGCACCAGCCACCCCGGCAATCCGCGCGCGCGCAGGATCTGCTCTGCCGGAGCGTAGAACGCAATCAGCGCGATCGTCGCAGCAAAAGACAATTGAAACCCGGGCGCCAACAGGCTCTCGGGCTGCCAAACCAGCAAGATCAGGGCCGCCAGCGCCACCGAGCGCAGCGTCAAGACACGCCTGTCCAGCAAGACAGACCCCAGCAAAAGCGAGACCATCAAGAACGCCCGCGTGGTCGCGACATTGGCCCCCGACAAGACCAGATAAAACAGCGCCACGCCAAGGGCCAAGACTGCCGCCACTTTTTTGGTGTTGACGCGCAAGGCCAAAGGCGGCACCAGCGCCAATCCGTAGCGGATCAAGGCAAAGACAAACCCCGTCAGAAACGCCATGTTCATGCCCGAAATCGCCAGCAAATGGGCCAGCGACGACACCCGCAGATCGCTGACCACCTCGGCCGAGATCTGCGAGCGGTCACCTGTCAGGGCGCCTGAGGCAAAGGCCCCGGCATCGCCGCCGACCCGCGCGATGATTCCCGCTGACAGGCGGTTTCGCAGACGGTTGATGGTGGCATCCCACCGGCCGGGAGGGGCCCAAGTGACCACAGGGCTGGGCGTATATCCCACAGCCCCCAATTGCTGGAACCAGGCCATGCGGCGAAAATCGAATCCCCCCGGCTCTGGCGCGCTTTCCGGGGCGGCAAGGCGGGCCGTTGTCAAAACCGTGCGGCCCATTTCATAAGGCACGGGCGGCGGCGCGCCATGCAAGGAAATCCGCACCCTGACGGGCGTTTGATCGGGGGAAACATCCGAAAGGACAACCTGATCCAGCGTCAAGCGGATGGCATCCGACTGCGACCTATCGATGTCGACAATCCGGCCCTGTACCGGCCCGTAATAAGGCTGGGACAACATGGGCGCGTTCACCATCCAAACCCGCGCGCCGCAGGCCAAAGCCCCGGCCACGACAAAGGCCAAAGCCACCACCCCTGGCCTTGCACGCCAAGGACCAAAACGGACCAAACCGCCCAACGCCAGCAAAATCCCCGCCAAAACGGCATAGAATTCGGCCCCCGGCTCACTGGACAAGCCAAACCACAG
>CAXNKP010000088.1:0-7802 GCA_964202815.1 Stagnihabitans sp.
CATAGGGAAAAGTCTCAGCCGTGAAGGCTGAAAAATCCACCGTGGTGCGGTCAATAATGTTGCCATCCGGGTCAAGCAACTGCAGTTGCGATTCCGCCAGAGGATCCTTTTGAAACTGTGGTAAATATTCCTTGACCACGATCGAACGCGGCACCGACCATGTCGGGTTAACGACCAAAAACTCCATCAGATCAGAGAATTCCGGGCTTTCAGTGTCATAGCCGATCTTGCCAATCACCACGCGGGTTTCGAATGTCACCGCGCCATCGTCAAACACCTTGCCAGTGAAATCGGGCTGGTTCACCCAGATATGCCGCGATCCCAAATCAGGATTGCCCATCCAGCGCCAACGCTCCATCGCCACAACCACCGATTTCAGGTGATCTTCCGCCGAGGCATTCAAGGCGGCAATCGTGCCCTTGCCCACCACCCCATCGGGCGCGATCCCGTTGTTGAGTTGAAAGCGCTGCACAGCCGCGATCAGGCCGGCATCGAAGGTTTTCGTAAATGAACGGTCCAGATAGCCAAGGGCGATCAACCGGTCACGCAGTGCGATTATGTCAGCCGTCCCGGCCTCTGGCTTGATCTGCTCAGCGGACAGATTGGGGCCATAGCCGCCTTTGGCCACCAAAGCCTCAAGCGCGATTTTTTCGGCCATCAGACGGCTATAAACCGGGTCAGATGGGATGAGGCCTTTGAGCCATTGCCCAAAGCCCGAACTTTCGGCCTGTGCCAAAATGGTTTCAGGGTTCGGGCGCACAATCTTGCGCTTGATTCCTTCGTCAACTTTAACAGGAGTAAGCGCACCGGACGACATATCCCGCGCAAAAGCCAAAAGGGCACTGGTCATTGCCAATTCCATTCGGCCAAGGTCTGCCTCGGTTTGGGCTGCGGCGAAAGCCTTGCGCAAAGCATTGGCATCATATCGCGGCACAGGCAAACCATGATCCGCAGCAGTATCAAAGGCTTGCAAGGCCAAACGTCGTCTTTGGGCAGAGCCTTGCCCTGTCCAGAGCGTTTCAAACCCGCGCGCGCGGTAAAATTCTTCGATGACAGGATCATCGAAGGCAAGGCCCATCAAAACGTTTGTCCCGGCCACGGCCTGCGTGACCGACACACCCAACGCCGCCCCACAGGCCATCCATCCTAGCGCTACCCGGCGGTTCACGGCACCCCTTTGCATTCAACAGTCCCTTTAAGCTGGCAAACCTTGACGCGCGGCCATTCTTTTTACGCTAATATCGTTTTTATAGCGGAAATTCATCCCTGTTGCAAACCACCCCACCCCTGTGAACACGAGAATTTGCGACGTGTCACTGGAAGGCCAAAGATGGGTTGAAACGGCAAAGTAGCGGATTTTTGCCACTGAACTCAGCGAAATCTTGCCGATTAGTCCCGTACTTCGTGATCTGGCACAAATTTTTGGTTGGGCGGATCGCGAAGATGTGTCACCACCTTGCCAGAATAGTCATACGACACGGTCTAATTGCCGTCGCAAAGCGACAAAAGGCACGACAACAGGACGGACTAAACGATGATGCAAACGGAAAATACAGGATTATCGCGGCGCAATTTGCTGGGTATTTTTGCCGCCGCCGCCGTTGTTGCCGCCCCTACATTTTCGCACGCAGCCGGGTTTCTAAAGGGTGCAGGCGATGTGCGCCGCGTTCATATGTATTCTGGCCGGTCGGGTGAATCGGTTAATGCGATATACTGGATCGATGGTGAGTATATCCCGGAAGTTGTGAAAGAAATAAGCCATTTCATGCGTGATCTAAGGGTGGATTCCTCCATAGACATGGATCCACACAATATGGACATTATAGCTGCAACCTATCATCTGCTAGATATTAGTGAACCCTTTACCTTGCTGTCGGGCTACCGCACGTCAAAAACGAATGCGATGTTGCGGTCAGAATCGCGCAGTGTTGCCAAGAACTCGCTTCATATGCAGGGCATGGCAGCCGACCTTCGGTTGAAATCACGAAGTGTGAAACAAATGGCAAAAGCCGCAGAGGCCTGTGCTGCAGGGGGTGTTGGCCATTATTCCCGTGCCAATTTCGTTCACATGGATTGCGGCCCTGTGCGCAATTGGGCGGGCTGACCCGCGGTAAGACCGCATGGAACAGGGCACCTTCGGGTGCCCTTTCTTTTTGATATAAAAGCCTGTGTCGCCTAATCGCGCGGATCGTCAGCCTCGGCACGTGACAGGCCACGAAATCCCTGCGCGACCACGAATTTCTCCGACGAATCGGCCCGACTGGCCGGAGGCTTCACATTCGCCACTTTACGAAAGGCCTTTTTAAGCTGGTTTTGCATCTGCAATTCCGCCCCACCCGCCAAAACCTTGGCCACAAAGGTGCCATCCTCCTCCAAAACGTCAAAAGCAAAGGCCAGAGCAGCCTCAACCAAGGCGATGATTCGCAAGTGATCCGTGCCCTTATGCCCTGAGGCCGAGGCCGCCATATCGGACAGCACCACATCAGCCTTGCCCCCAAGCCACCCTTTCACCAGCGCATCGGCCTCTTCCGACAGAAAATCCAGCTGATGCAATTCGCAGCCTGCGATGGCTTCGATCTCCTGCAGGTCAATCCCCAACACCCTGCCCACCGGCTTACTGGCTTTCTCGCCCAAGGCATTGACCCGCGGCACCGCCACCTGACACCACCCCCCCGGCGCACAGCCCAGATCCACCACCCGCGCGCCAGGTTTGAAGAAAGCGTATTTGTCATCCAGTTCCATGATCTTATAGGCCGCCCGGCCACGAAACCCTTCGCGCTTGGCTTTGGTCACATAAGGGTCATTCAACTGCCGTTCCAGCCAAAGCGTCGAGGACAGTTTCCTGCCCTTGGCCGTCTTGACCTTGATGCGCAAATCGCGCCGCCCTCGGCCGGAATCATTCGTTTCAGTCATGCAAAAGGTCCGTCTCCCAACACGCCATCGGCGGTCATTTGTGCGTATAAAAGCCCCTCACGCAGCCCACGATCTGCCACTGAAAGCTGATCTGTTGGCCAAATGCGCATCAAGGCCTGAAGAATGGCCGCCCCGGACATGATCAGCGTGTGCCTGTCACGGCCAATGCGCGGGTCCGTCCGCCGACCTTCCGGACCAAGCGCCAGATACTCGCGGATGACAAGGTCGATTTGGTCGGTAGACATCACCAACCCATCCACTTTCGCCCGATCATAGCGTCGCAGCCCCAGAAAGGATGCCGCAACTGTGGTGACCGTGCCAGAAGTGCCAATGATCTGGAACCCCTTGCGCGGTTGCGCAACAGTGGCAGGGGAAAAGCTGGCCAAGCTTTCCTCGAAAAACCACGACATCAAGGCAAAGCGCGCGGCGTCATCTTCGACGTCGATGAACTGGTCTTTCAGCGTGGCCACCCCCAAGGGCACCGAAATCCAATCCACCACCCGCGCATCATCCAGTCCCTGCCGGTCAAACCCTGAAGACAGTCGCATGATCGACTTTGGCCGATCTGCCGGATCAACCTTGGACAGGTCAATCCAGACCAGTTCAGTCGATCCGCCGCCGATATCCACGATCAAAAGCTGCTCAGACGCTGCGCGCACCAAAGGCGCGCAAGAGATCACCGCCAAGCGCGCCTCTTCCTCCGATCCGATGATTTCAATCATCAGGCCAGTCTCGCGGCGCACCTGTTTGATGAATTCCTTCGAATTGCTGGCCCGCCTACAGGCTTCGGTGGCAACCAGCCGCATCCGCGTGACACCATGCGTTTCGATCTTCTTCTCGCAAATCCGCAAAGCCTGGACCGTACGGTTCATCGACGCCCGCGACAATTTGCCCGAGGCTTCCAGCCCCGCGCCCAACTGCACAGTCTTGGAAAAGCTGTCAACGACAAGAAACTGACTGCCCTTGGGTTGGGCAATCAGCATGCGGCACGAATTCGTGCCCAGATCCAGTGCAGCGTAAAGCTGACCAGATCCGGTCGGTAAGGGAGCAGACAGTTCGGGCAAAGGGCCCCCCGTCACAGGGTCAACCTTCGGCTCACTTGCGTCCGCCCCCTGGGGACGCTGGGGCGCCATCGCCGCCCTCCATCTATGGTTGGCAGAACTCTATTCCTGAAACCTGCCATGCTCAAGCCCGCAATCAGGTGCAGGCCACGGTTGGCTTGGCCTATGGTCCGTCGCATCCACGCCGTGCGATGTCGAAATCCGGCATCGCCTGTCGCAAATTGGCGCTAAACAGGGCCCGAAGCCTTCATAGCGGAATCATAACCATGCCCGACGTCATCATCGTTTACTGGCGCGACATCCCCGCCCAGATCATCGTCGGCAAGGGCCGCGCGGCTGCCAAGGTCAAACTGACCGAGCGCTTTGAACAGGCGATTGACCGCTGCGCCATGAAGACCGGCGCCAAGGATGCCGATGCCTATTTGGCCGAATGGCGCAAAGCCGAACCCTTTCCGGTTGAAGGTGAGCAGATGGAAGTAGCGCAAGCCCAAGCCGCCCAGATCGAAGCGACCTATGACACCGAACGCCTTAAATCCCTCATCGCCGCTGACGGCTGGGCAAAAGCCTGACGTAAAGGACAAGATCATGGCCCTGTTCAACTTTCGCCGCGATGCGGCCCCTGCCGCATCCTCCGCCGATCTGGAAGCCTTTTTGCAAGGCTATTCGATCGAGGTGATGCCCCGCACCGCCGAGAAGATCGAAGATTTCCGCGCGATCCTGCCCAAAGGCACGCGCGTCTATGTGGCCCATATTGAAGGCACGCCAATCGAAGACATGGTCGCCACCGCCAAGCGCGTCGCAGGCGAAGGCTTTGACGTCATGCCACATTTTCCCGCGCGCATCATCAAAGACAAGGCCATGCTGGCCGATTGGATTGCGCGCTATCAGGGTGAGGCGAACGTGCGCCAAGCGCTGCTTTTGGCCGGTGGCGTGACAAACCCGCATGGCGATTACCACTCGTCCATGCAGCTGTTGGAAAGCGGCTTGTTTGATGGGTTTGACCGGCTGCACGTAGCAGGCCACCCCGAGGGCAACAAAGACATCGACAAAGACGGCGATGCCGTGATCATGCAGGCCTTGGCGTGGAAGCAAGATTTCGCCAACCGCTCTGACGCAAAATTCGCGATCGCCACCCAGTTCTGCTTTGAAGCCGACCCTGTCATCGCCTGGGCTAAAAAATTGTCCGATGCCGGCATCTTTATGCCTATCCACATCGGCATCGCAGGCCCTGCCAAGCTGCAAACCTTGATCAAATTTGCCATCGCCTGCGGGGTTGGCGCTTCGCTGCGCGTGCTGCAAAAGCGCGCGATGGATGTCACCAAGCTTTTATTGCCCTATGAACCCACCGAAGTGGCGAGCGAACTCGCCGCCCACAAGGCCGCAACCCCGGGCTTTAACATCGAACAGGTGCATTTCTTCCCCTTGGGCGGCATCAAGACCAACGCCCAATGGGTCACTGACAACGGCGGCGCCGCGGGCCTGCCTGTGAACGCTTAAAAGGACTTTTGACCATGACCCGTACCGTTGTAGAATCCAAAACAAAAACCGTGATCATCGGCTTTGACGAGCCCTTCTGCGTGATCGGAGAGCGTATCAACCCCACCGGCCGCAAGAAACTTGCGGCCGAGCTGGAGATGGACAATTTCGACACTGTCCTGAAAGACGCGCTAGAACAGGTCGCCTGCGGGGCGACCATTCTGGATGTGAACTCTGGTGCGGTTTTCACCAACAAAATGGCCGTCGACCCGCGCTATGCCGACAACAACTTCACCGAACCGCCGTTGATGAAGGCCTTGATCGAAATCATCCAAGGCGTGGTCGATGTGCCATTGTGCATCGATTCCTCGGTTCCTGACGCGTTGGAAGCAGGGCTTTTGGCCTGCGAGGGTCGCCCCCTGTTGAATTCCGTCACGGGCGAGGAAGAACGTCTGGAACGCATTCTGCCCTTGGTCAAAAAGTATAATGTCCCGGTTGTGGCCATTTCCAACGATGACACCGGCATTTCGCAAGACCCCGATGTGCGCTTTGCCGTGGCCAAAAAGATCGTGCAACGCGCCGCCGACTTTGGCATTCCCGCTCATGACATCGTGGTGGATCCGCTGGTCATGCCCGTCGGGGCCATGGGTTCCGCCGGACAGCAAGTATTTGCGCTGGTGCGCCGTCTGCGCGAGGAATTGGGTGTGAACACCACTTGTGGGGCGTCAAATATCAGCTTCGGCCTGCCACAGCGGCATGGTATCAACGCAGCCTTCCTGCCAATGGCGATAACCGCTGGCATGACGTCAGCGATCATGAACCCCGTGCGTCAGGCCGAGATGGAGGCGATTCGCGCTGCCAACTTCCTGATGAACCATGACGCCAACGGCGGCGAGTGGATCCGCTTTGCCAAAGTACTCGAAGCCGTTGAAGCAGGCGCAACTTTTGCCGAGGCGTCGGCTGCCGCATCCGCAGCCACGTCCGGCCGGCGTGGTGGGCGTCGCGCGCGGTCTGAGTAACGATTCTTTAACTATGGGGCGGTAAAAGCCGCCCCATGGATGTAATGCGCCAAACAAAGCATGAATTCTGGCTGAGCCAGGTCTTTGCTGCCAAAGCCGTGGCCTCGCGCGGAGTTGTGCGCCGCTCGCGGGCTTGGGTGGAAACTGAAATCGGGCTGGACCGATTTGAACAAGCCGTGCGGGCCCGTGGATTTCATTTGATCGAAGCGGGCGGCCAATTGGTGGTAATCTGCGACTCTAGCCCCGTCACCGTGCGCTTTTAGAAACGAGTTTTCTGCGAAAACTCTGGAAACGATTTTTCTGCGAAAAATCCCGAAGTGAATTTTCGCAGAAAATTCGTCAGTTCGGATTTTCGCAGAAAATCCGTTACTGCGCCGCTTTGTGCATTGCCGGACGCAACTGGCTATCCAGATTGCCAGCCGTGATGGGCCCCGCCAAGCGCAAGACAACCACGCCCTGTCCGTTGATCACATAGGTTTCTGGCACCCCATACACCCCCCAATCCAAAGCCATCGGCCCCGAATCGGCCCCGATCTTGGTATAAGGGTTGCCCATCTCAGCCAAAAACTTCCCTGACGCTTCGGGTGTGTCTTTGTAATTCACTCCATAAATCACCACACCCTCTTTTTGCAGCGCCTCCAGAAATGGATGTTCGGCCCGACACGGCTCGCACCAACTTGCCCAAAAGTTCACCAGTTTCATCCCAGGCGCGCGCAGATCGGCATCGGTCAGGGGCACACCTTGTCCTAAGGGCGTCACCTGCACCGGGGCTGCCTGACGCCCCTCCATCATGGATGGCAAAGGCTGATCACCCTTTTGCATCCCTTGATAGGCCAAATAGCTAAACACAGCGAACAGCGCCAAGGGCAGCAGGATCAGCGGACGAAATGCCATTTACTCTCCTTTGGCCAAACGGCCCTCTATCTCGGCCAGTTGGCGCTTGATCTTGGCCCCCTGCCACAAGGATACGGCCACCAAGGCCACCAGAAGCACGATCGCCACCCCATAGGCACTCAACACGGTACCCGCATATTTCCCCAAATCCAGCATCAAGCCCCTGCCCTTTCACGCGCCATCAAAGCCCTGATCCGGCGTGATCTGATTTCGGTTCGGGTGCGCAGCAAAACCAAGGTCAAAAACAAAACGACAAAGCCCGCGATACAGGTCCACAGCGGAAAGGCGTAGACATTAGACACATGCTGCTCAGAATCTACGCTCAGCGAGGCGCCCTGATGCAGGCCCTGATTCCAAAATGCCACAGCATAGCGCGACAAAAATGCAAAGACCGACCCAACGATGCACAAAACCGAGGTTAAATCCGCCGCCGTATCCG
>CAXNKP010000089.1:0-7798 GCA_964202815.1 Stagnihabitans sp.
CGGTTGTGCCAAAGCAATAGCGCGCCCATAGCGCCGAAACGAGCGCCAGACCTTCCACACTGCCGCCCGCAGCCAAAGCATCACGCACCGAGGGGACAATGAATTTGGGCTGACGGTTTGACCCGTCCAAACACAAGCGGCGTTCTGTATCGGCAACTTCAGGGTTGGAGAACCGGTGAACGATCAAATCGTAATAGGCCAAAATATCGGTGCCGGGCACCGGGGGGACGTAGGGAATGATCTCCTCGCGTTCGACCTTGTTCAACAGGCCCAGGATCAGCGGGTGGGCCATGGCTTCGTGAACAAATTCGATATCCATCAATCCACCGGGATAGGCGATGGTGGCGTGGCCACCGTTCAGGATACGGATTTTCATCATCTCGAAGGCATGGACATGCGGGGTGAAGGTGACACCGACCTGTTCCAGCGGTGGGCGGCCAGCCGGAAAGATGTCTTCGATCACCCATTGGCGGAACGGCTCGCAGGTTACGGGGACGGGATCGGACAGGCCGAAGGTTTGGGCAAGGGCCCGTTCGCGGGGGCCGGTGGCGGGAGTGATGCGATCGACCATGCCATTGGGGAAGGCGACATGGGCATCGATCCAGCGGGCCAGTTCTGGATCAGATAGATGCGCCAGACCCACAACTGCCGCGCGCGCAACATGGCCGTTGCCCGGCAGGTTATCGCAAGACATGACCGTGAAGGGCGCGGTTCCGGCGGCCCGGCGCGCGCGTAAGGCCGCGATGATGGCGCCAAAGGCGGTGGCGGGGCGAGCCGGTTTGGCCGCATCTGCCACAATCTCGGGGTGGCTAGGATCAAAGGCTCCGCTGGCGGGGTTGATGAAATAACCGCCCTCGGTGACTGTCAGCGATACGATGCGGATCGCGGGGGCGATCATGGCCGCAATCAGCGGGGCATTGTCGGCCGACACGGGCAGAAAATCGACCATGGAGCCGATGCGGCGGGCGGATTTGGCGGCCGGATCCAGTTCGATCACGGTCGACAGGCAATCCTGAGCAATCAGCGCCTCGCGCATGGTTGCATCCGGGGGGCGCACGCCTGCGCCAAGGATGGCAAAGTCCATGCCCTGCCCCATGGCGAACAGATCATCCAGATAAACGGCCATATGGGCGCGGTGAAAGTTGCCAAGGCCGATGTGAACGATGCCTGGTGTCAGTTTGGTACGGTCATAGGCTGGCAGGTGGGCGGTCAAATGTGCGGTGGTATTCATGTCAGGCCATCCAATTGCCGCCGTCCACGCCGAAGCATTGGGCGACGATGTAATCAGCATCTTTGGTGGCAAGGAAGATGGCCATGCCCGCCAGATCTTGGGCCGTGCCCATCCGGCCAAAGGGCACGGCAGCGCCGACCTCGGCCTTTTTCTGGCCAGGGGCCTTATGCTCCAGTTTGGCGAAGTATGCATCGACGCCATCCCAATGTTCGCCGTCCACCACGCCGGGGGCAATGGCGTTGACATTGATGCCATGCGCGATCAGGCCCAGCCCTGCCGACTGGGTCAGTGAGATCACCGCCGCCTTGGTGGCGCAATAGACCGCGACAAGGCCCTCACCCCGGCGGCCGGCCTGCGAGGCCATGTTGATGATCTTGCCGCCTTGGCCGCGGGTGATCATATGGCGGGCAGCCGCCTGCAGGCAAAATAGCGTGCCCGAGACGTTGACGGCAAAGAGTTTGTCATAGTCGGCGCGGGTGATGTCCTGGATCGGGGCCGCCGAAAACAGGGCGGCATTGTTGATTAGGATGTCGAGTGCACCCATTTTCTCGATAGCCTCGGCAAAGGCTGTATCGATGGACGATTGCGACGCGACATCGATATGCACGGCATGGGCCTTTGGGCCAAGCGCTAGAGCAGCGGCCTGCGCGGCGGGAAGGTTGATGTCGGCAAGGGTGACGATGGCGCCTTCGGCCAGATAGGCGCGGGCGAATTCAAGGCCGATGCCGCGTGCAGAGCCGGTGATCAGGGCGGTTTTGCCAAGCAATTTCATGCCAATGTCTTTCCATCAGGGCCAAAGCGATGAATTTTGCCGGGCTGGGGCGCTACGTGAACCTTATCGCCCGGACGCAGCATCACCTCGCCGCCAGCACGCAGGTTTACGGTGCCGACCGTATCGGTGACAATCTTGAGATAAGTGTCAGAGCCAAGATGCTCTGACAGGCCCACGATGCCCTTCCAGCCGCCAGAGGGCACGATATCCAGATGTTCGGGACGCACGCCGATCGTTGTAGCGCCATGTTTGGCGGCTTCGGCCCCATCGATCAGGTTCATCTTCGGGCTGCCGATGAAGCCGGCGACGAAGGTGTTGGCGGGACTGTTGTAAAGGGTCAGGGGGCTGCCGACCTGTTCGATGGACCCAGCGTTCAGGACCACAATCTTGTCGGCCATGGTCATGGCTTCGACCTGATCATGGGTGACGTAGATCATCGTGGTTTTCAGAGACTGATGCAGTTCGGTGATTTCCTGACGCATGTTGACGCGCAAGGCGGCATCAAGGTTCGACAAGGGTTCGTCAAACAAGAAGGCCTTGGGTTCACGCACGATGGCGCGGCCGATGGCCACGCGCTGGCGCTGACCGCCGGACAATTGGCCAGGCTTGCGGTCCAGATAGCTGGTCAGGTTCAGAACCTTGGCGGCAGATTCCACGCGCCGCGCCGCCTCGGCCGGATCCATTCCGGCCATTTTCAGGGGAAAATGGATGTTCTTGCGCACCGACATGTGCGGATAAAGCGCATAGGATTGAAACACCATGGCCAGTCCGCGTTTGGCCGGGGGCAGATCGGTGGCATCCACATCGTCGATGGCAATGGTGCCGCCCGAGGTGTCTTCCAGACCCGCGATCAGGCGCAGCAAAGTGGATTTGCCGCAGCCTGAGGGGCCGACGAAGACGACGAATTCGCCGTTTTCGATCGTCAGGTCCAGACCCGGGATCACATCGGTGGCCCCAAAGGCTTTGCGAACGCCGTTAAGAGTGATTTTGCCCATATGTCCTCACTTCACCGCGCCAAAGGTCAGGCCGCGGACGAGTTGTTTCTGGCTGAACCAGCCAAGGATTAAGATCGGCGCAATGGCCATGGTCGAGGCCGCCGAAAGCTTTGCGAAGAACAGACCTTCGGGGCTGGAGTAGCTGGCGATAAAGGCTGACAGGGGGGCCGCCTTGGCTGCCGTCAGGTTCAGCGTCCAGAAACATTCGTTCCAGGCGAGGATGATGTTTAACAAGATGGTGGAGGCAATTCCAGGAATGGCCATGGGCGTGAGCACATAGAGGATTTCAGATTTCAGCGAGGCCCCGTCCATCCGGGCGGCCTCGAGAATTTCACTCGGGATTTCCTTGAAGTAGGTATAAAGCATCCACACGATGATCGGCAGATTGATCAACATCAAGATGACGACCAGGCCGATGCGGGTGTCCAGCCAGCCCAATTTGATAAAGATCAGATACATCGGGTACAAAACGCCAACGGCGGGCAGCATCTTGGTCGACAACATCCACATCAGGATGTCCTTGGTCCATTTTGACGGAACAAAGGCCATCGACCATGCGGCAGGAACCGCGATGATGATGCCCAAAATCGTCGATCCGCCTGCGATGATGATCGAGTTCCACAAAAAGCGTATGTAATTGGACCGATCCTGCACGACCGAATAGTTTTCAAGCGTCCAGTCAAAGAACAGGAATTTTGGCGGAAAGGCGATTGCATCGGCTTCGGTTTTGAAACTGGTCAGGATGGTCCAAAGGATCGGAAAAAAGATCACAAAGCCGATCGACCATGCGATCGCAGTGTTGATGGTCTTGCGCCGCGTGGTGACAGAACGGGTCATGATGGTCCCTCAGGTATCAAGGTTCTTGCCGACAATGCGCATCAGGAAAGCTGCGACAATATTGGCAAGGATGATGGCATAGACGCCGCCTGCCGATCCCAATCCGACATTCTGGCTTTCCAGCACGCGCTGGAAGATCAGATAGGACAGGGTCTTGGTGCCAAAGGCGCCAGCGGTGGTCATTTTGATCTCGGCAAAGATCGAGAGCATGAAGATCGTCTCGATCAAAAGCACGACGGTGATAGCCCGGCTCAGGTGGGGGATGGTCAAGTACCAGAAGCGTTTGATCGGAGAGGCACCATCCATTTCAGCGGCTTCAAGCTGTTCGCTGTCCAGGCTTTGGATCGAGGTCAGCAGGATCAGGGTGGCAAAGGGCAGCCATTGCCAACTGACGATCAGGATGATGCTGGCAAAGGGTTTGTCGATGATCCATTCGACCGGGGTTGTGCCAAAAAACCGTGCGACATGGGCGAACAGACCGTTGACCGAATCAAGGAACATGTTCTTCCAAACAAGGCCTGAGACCGTGGGCATCACGAAGAAGGGGGCGATCACGAGGATGCGCACTATACCCTGGCCCCACATAGGTTGATCCAGAAGCACCGCAAGCAGCACACCCAGCACGATGGTGATCAACAAGGCGCTGACGACAACCAGCATTGTCGCGCCAACGGCGGGCCAGAAGGCCGAAGCCGTGACAAAGCGAACGAAGTTATCAAATCCAGCAAAGCCCTGATCCCCACCGCGCAGGGGCAGATAGTTCCGAAAGGAGAACCACAGGGTCATGATGAGAGGAACAAGCATCCAACCTAGCAGAAAGATGACTGCAGGGGCCATCATCAGGCGGGCGGCGGTACGATATGCTTTGGTGGCCATCAGGCAATCCTCCCTCGACGGTGGGGTGTGCACCCTGTCTGCGGGTTAACATGACTTGGAATTTTCAATGGGTGGAAGGGGGCAGCGCACCGCCCCCTTGCCGAGATGTGTGCCGGACCTAGAAGTAACCAGCGGCCTGCATGGCCTCGGTTGCGATGGCCTGAGCCTTGGCGAGTGCTTCTTCGACGGTCTGCTGACCGGCATAGGCGTTCGAGAACTCTTGGCTAACGTCGGTGGCGATGCCTGCAAACTCGGGAATGGCCGCAAACTGGACGCCAACATAGGGGGCGGGGTTCACGGTTGCATGCAGCGGGTCAGCCGACAGGATCGAATCGAGCGTCATCTTGGCGAAAGGAACCGCCTGGTAGTCTGGGTTCGCATAAAGCGAGGTCCGCGCGCCTGGAGGCACGTTGGCCCAGCCTTCTTTGGCGGCGACCATTTCGATATAGGCTTTACCGGTTGCCCATTCGATGAACTGCTTGGCCTCTGCCGATTTCTGAGTGCCTGCCGGAATGGCGAGCGCCCAAGCCCAAAGCCAGTTCGAACGCTTGCCAAGGCCGGCGTCAGGGGCCAGAGCAAAGCCAACCTTGTCGGCCACGGTCGAATCTTTGCCCGTGACGAATGAGGCTGCAACGGTGGCGTCAATCCACATGCCGCACTTGCCCTGGTTGAACAGCGACAGATTTTCGTTGAAGCCATTGGTAGCGTAACCGGCAGGGCCGGATTCGTCCATCATGCCCTTGAAGAAGTTCAGTGTGTTAGCCCAGGCTTCGCCGTCAAATGTCGGCTTCCAGTCCATGCCGAACCATTGCGCGCCAAACGAGTTGGACATGGCGGTGATGAACGCGCCGCCCTCACCCCAGCCAGCTTTGCCACGCAGGCAGACACCATTGATTTCGGCCGCGCGGTCGGTCATTTTTGCTGCCGCTTCGCGGACGAAGTCCCATGTCGGGGCGTCAGGCATTTTCAGCCCGGCCTTTTCCATCAGGTCGGTGCGGTACATGATCATCGAGCTTTCGCCGTAGAACGGTGCCGCATAAAGCGTACCGTCGTATGACAGGCCGCCCGACATTGCCGGTAGAAGGTCTGCGGCATCATATTCTGCCGACAGATCGTTCAACGGGACCAGCCAGCCGTTCTTGCCCCAGATCGGGGTTTCATACATGCCGATGGTCATAATGTCGAACTGGCCACCCTTGGTGGTGATGTCCGTCGTCACACGCTCGCGCAACACGTTTTCTTCAAGCGTCACCCATTCTACGTCGATCCCGGTCTTGGCTGTGAATTCGGCCGTGTAGCCCTGCATCCGGATCATGTCGCCGTTGTTGACGGTGGCAATGGTGATTGTTTCAGCCATTGCAGCGCCGGCAATGGTCAAGCTAACCGTCGCGCCCAAAAGCGCGCGTAGAGTCATCTTCATGTCTATCCTCCCTGAAAAGCGAGTGAGCAAATCATCGCCTAATGGGCAATTACTCATGCCCCACCCCGTTTCGTCAAGCAAATTCTTTTGCTGCACTTGCAAAGGCTTTGGGGGCCTAGTCGGCGTCTAAAACAGCGGCAGCCGTGGCTTCATCGGTGACAATGCCGTTCAATATCTTGCCCACCAGTGCCGCACGGATGGCGCGCACTTTGGTCGCACCCGCCGCCACGCCGATCACCGGCTTGGCACGATCAGGTTCGATCCGCAGCGCGCCGATAAGGTTGTCACGTTCCGATTTTATGTAATTGCCTTGATCGTCGTAGACCCAGCTTGCGATCTCGCCCACCGCACCTTTGCGTTGAAACTCGGCCATTTCCTGCTGTGTGACAAACCCGTCAACGACCAAAGGCGCATCATCGCTCATCTGGCCGACGCCAACAAAGGTGACATCGGCCTGTTCGACCAGCGCGATGACCGCCTGCACCGGACGCAGGTGATAATAGAACGCGCGCTCTTCGGTGGTGTCGGAAATGACTGGGACCGGCATCGGGTAATACGGCGCCATCAGTTTTTCTGCAACGCGGCGGATCACGTCATACAGAGTCGCCGACCCGTCCGGCGCGGTGTTGCCGATCAGCGAGACGATACGGTGATGCCCAGCCTCAGTGGGGTTGAACTGTTCGGCCATCGCCCGCAACGCCCGTCCGGTGCCAAAGGCAATCACCAGAGGTTCGGTCAGGCGCAGATAGCGTTCCAGCTCAGTCGCAGCACTGGGCGCGATGCTGCGGACGACATCCCTGCCAGCCCCAAGCGTCGGCGCAATACGACATCGTTGAAGCCCAAAGCGGTCAATCATGCGCTTTTCCAGATCTAGGCAAGCTCCGATGCGGTGGTTCAACCGCACATGGATCAGCCCTTCGGTCATGGCGCGGCTGACAAGGCGCTGCGCGCGTTGACGACTGACCCCCAATTCCTGCGCAATCTGATCCTGCGTCAGCCCGCCGACATAAGAAAGCCATCCTGCACGGGCGGCGTCATCATTCTGGCTGGGTTCAGGTTCTTTGGTCATGCCTTTGACATTACATCGGGATCGATCGTAAAGAAATTGGCAAAAGAGTCGAAATTGCGATGCGGTCGTGCGTCGTCTGGTTCGTCCAGTGCGCGGCCGGACAGATGGCTTCCGCCGGTGAAGCGCCAAACTTCCATTCCGGCGGCAAGGCCGGCGCGGATGCCCGTCAGGCTATCTTCGATGACAAGGCAATGGGCGGGATCGGCGCCGCAGACCTGCGCGGCATGCAAGAACAGATCCGGTGCAGGTTTGCCCCGCTGCACCATGGAGGCGGTGAACAGGCGCGGCCCGGCCAAGTGGCCCAGCCCCACAAGATTAAGCGAAAAGGCGGCACGTTTGGGGCTGGACGAGGTGGCAACGCAATAGGGCAACGCCAGACGATCTATGGCGTCGGCCACATGCGGCATGACATTCAAATCGCGTTCAAACGCGGCCAAGAGACGGGCGCGGTAGTGATCCTCGAACTCGGCCGGTAAATCCAGACCAAAGTCTTGGCGGATAGTCTCCATGACTGTGGGGTAAGAGCGGCCTAGAAAATGCCGCGCCACATAGGTCAGATCGATGTGCACGCCCAGTGCGGCCAAGGCATCAATCAACA
>CAXNKP010000090.1:0-7780 GCA_964202815.1 Stagnihabitans sp.
CTGCCGCCGTGGTGCTGGACCCTGCGCGCATCCCGCAAGGTCTGCGCGATAGCAAGGTGCTGAACGCCGTTCGGCGAGAGGCGTTGGCGGCAGAGTTGGCCTTGGTGGCGGAAGTGTCGATTGCCCATGCCAGCGTGGAGGAAATCGACAGTTTGAACATCTTGCAGGCCAGCCTTTTGGCGATGGAACGCGCTGTGGCGGGCCTATCACAGCCGCCCGACCATTGCCTGATCGACGGCAACAAAATCCCCGTAGGTCTGCGCGGGCGGGCCGAGGCGATCGTGAAAGGCGATGCGCGCAGCCTGTCAATTGCGGCCGCTTCGATCGTGGCCAAGGTGGCGCGTGATGCGATCATGACTGATTTGGCCAAAGAATTTCCCGGCTACGGATGGGAAAAGAACGCTGGATACCCCGCGCCTGCGCATCTGAAAGCGCTTCAAAATCTAGGGGTAACCCCATGGCATAGGCGTTCGTTCAAACCTGTACACAACATCTTGTATCAAGATAATTCTATAACCCCTTGATTCAAAAAGATATTGACTGCGAATCACCTTTGACTCACAATTGCACTCAACAAGGGGCGATCAACGCCGCTGGAATTGAGGCAGACATGGCAACGAAAACCAAACCCGCAGAAGCGGTAACGCTTCCGCGCAACCAGATATTGGCGGGCGATTGCATTGAATTGATGCGCGCCCTTCCGGCAGGCTCGGTCGATCTGATCTTCGCCGACCCGCCCTATAATTTGCAATTGAAGGGCGATCTGCATCGCCCTGACAACAGCTTGGTCGACGCGGTAAATGACCACTGGGATCAGTTTTCCAGCTTTGCCGCCTACGACAGCTTTACCCGCGACTGGCTGGCCGCAGCGCGGCGGTTGTTAAAGCCCAACGGGGCGATTTGGGTGATCGGGTCGTATCACAACATCTTCCGCGTTGGGGCCGAGTTACAAAACCAAGGATTTTGGCTGCTCAACGATGTGGTCTGGCGCAAGTCTAACCCCATGCCCAACTTTCGCGGCAAACGGCTAACCAATGCCCATGAAACCCTGATCTGGGCAGGTCGGGAAGAGGCCAGCAAATACACCTTCAATTATGAGGCCCTCAAAGCCTTAAATGACGGGGTGCAGATGCGCTCTGACTGGGTGCTGCCGATTTGCACGGGGCACGAACGCCTGAAAGACGAAAACGGCGACAAGGCGCATCCGACGCAAAAGCCCGAAAGCCTGTTGCACCGCATTATCGTGGCCACCACCAACCCCGGCGATGTGATCTTGGACCCGTTCTTTGGCACCGGCACCACAGGGGCCGTGGCCAAGATGCTGGGCCGCGATTACATCGGGCTTGAGCGGGAAGAGCCATATCGCAAAGCCGCCCAAGCGCGGATTGATCGCGTGCGGCGGCTGGATGCGTCTTCTTTGGAAACCACGGGGTCCAAACGGGCCGAACCGCGCGTGCCCTTTGGCCAAGTGGTCGAACGCGGGATGCTGCGCGCGGGGGAAGAGCTGTTTTCCATCGGCTCGCGCCATGTGGCCAAGGTGCGCCCCGATGGAACGCTGGTCGGCAATGATGTCAAAGGATCGATCCACCAAGTGGGCGCCCATCTGGAAGGCGCACCCAGTTGCAACGGCTGGACCTATTGGCACTTCAAACGCGAGGGCAAGATGATCCCGATTGACATCCTGCGCCAACAAATCCGCGCCGAGATGGAAGCCGACGACGGCCGCAAGCACTAATCAAGCGCCCAGATTTATTCCCATGCCTGCCTGCGGCCCGCCCGCAAGGCCAACGCCCCGCCACGCTTTGCGCTGGCGGGGATTTTTACTTCGGATAAGCTGGCTAGAACCTGCTGATCAGAACTTGTTCGGATTGCCCGGCAGGATGGTGCCCGTGCCGCCATCAACACCGTCCTTCACCCAAGTCACAGCATCGCCCGCAATCTTGACATGCCAACAATCGGCGGCAGCCCCTTCGTAGGTAAAGCACATGGTGTCGCCCTCGACAGCCCATTTTGCGGTGTAATCTTTGCCTTTGATGGTGCCGTCAGCCGCATAAAACTCGGCATAGGCGCCCGACGATAGCATGCTGCCTTGCACGGTGTTGTCACCGATCGCAGCCTTGATGGCATCACCAGTGGCAAGGTCTTGGGCATAGGCAGGGGCGGCAATTAAGGCCAAAACGAGGGGGAGATATCGCAGCATAGTAGGTTCCTTTTTTGTTTCTAATCCTATGTAAGTGCAGTTTTCACCCAGTCAAGTCACCGCGATCAGGGATGTTCAAATGCTGCTTGGGCCAAGCCAAGTCATGCGCCTTGCGCATCAAGGTAGGAAGATCATCGGCGCGAACGGCATTTGGCCCCTGAAACTCTCCACGCAGCGGGCGGGTTTCTTGGGGCAATTCTGCCGTCAGAACGGTTAAATCCAGATGAAAATGCGTGAAGGTGTGGCGCACGGTGCCCGCCTTCTGCCACATTGCTTGCGCTGGGGCGTCGCCGTTTGACCCATCCCACCCGCTGCCCGGAAAGCCCAAGGTGCCGCCGAGCAGGCCCTTATCCGCCCGTCTTTCCACCAAAATCGCCCCATCGGTGCGGCGACCCAGCCAGACTTGGCCAGTGCGGGTGGGCTTTGCGGCCTTGGCCAATTTGCGCGGCAGATCAGCCGCGATCCCCTGCGCGCGGGCTTGGCATCCGGCCATCCATGGGCAAATGGCACAGGCGGGTTGGCGCGGGGTGCAGATCGTGGCCCCTAGGTCCATCACGGCTTGCGCGTAATCTCCGGCCCGCGCCTTGGGAGTTAGAGAGGCTGCTGCGCCGATCAGTTCTGGCTTGGCCAAGGGCAGCGGGGTTTGAATGGCAAAAACCCGGGCCATGACGCGTTCTACATTGCCGTCCACCACCACCTCTGCGCGGTCAAAGGCGATGGAAGCGATGGCTGCAGCGGTATAGGGGCCAACGCCGGGCAAGGCGCGCAATGCGGCAAGGTCAGCCGGAAAGACCCCGCCATGCCGCGCCACAACGGCGCGGGCACAGGCCAAAAGGTTGCGGGCGCGGGCATAGTATCCAAGCCCCGCCCATTGGGCCATCACGGCCCCATCCTCGGCCGCGGCCAGTGCGTGAACAGTGGGCCACAGGGCGGTAAATCGGGCGAAATAGGCTTTCACAGCCGCCACGGTGGTTTGTTGCAGCATCACCTCGGACAGCCAGATCCGGTAGGGATCGGGCACTTGCCCTGCCCCACGCGCCGCTGGCCTGATCCGCCACGGCAAATCGCGGCCATGCGCATCGTACCACGCCAGCAGGCTTTGGGCACTCGGTGTCACGTCACGCAATGTTTATACCCTTTGATGACGCAATCCGCTGGCAGGTTGCCCCGCGCAAGGAGTACATTAGAGCAAATTCAAGGCAGGACCAGATGGCCCGCAAATCCACAAACCCAGATGCCCCACCCGCCCGACGTATGCGCGGGTTTGAGCCAGCAGCGCATCTGTTGACCCAGCGCATCCGCACCGCTGGAGAGGCGCGGGGTTTTGCCGTATCCCGCCTGCTGACGGGTTGGGACGAAATTGCGGGCGACTTGGCCGCCACCACCCGTCCGGTAAAAATAAATTACGGGCGTGAGGGGTTGGGGGCCACTTTGACGCTGCTGGTCACATCAGCTCTGGCACCGATGGTCCAGATGCAATTGCCGCGCCTGATCGAACGGGTCAACGCAGCCTATGGCTATTCCGCCATCACGCGCATCACGCTGACCCAAACCGCCGCGACCGGCTTTGCCGAAGGCCAGACCCCGTTTTCCGGCCCGCCCAAGGTGATAGAACCCGATCCCCACCTGACAGCCAAAGCCCATGCCTTGGCGCAGCCCATTCAAGACCAAACCCTGCGTCAGGCCCTTGAACACTTGGGCCAGAACATCTTAACTCGGCGCAACATCACAAAAGGCTAGATCCCATGACCCTGACCCGCCGCAGCCTGCTGACCTTGACCTCGTGCCTTGCCGCTGTGACGGCAGCGGGCGGATGGGCCCATGCCGCCACAACCTCTCCCGATCCTGCGGCCCCTGCCGATGTGATCAAGGACTTTGCCTTGGGCAGCCCCGATGCCAAGGTGAAGATCGTGGAATACCTTTCGTTTACATGCCCGCACTGCGCGCATTTTCATGCCGAGGTCTTCCCCAAGCTCAAGGCCGATTACATCGACACTGGCAAGGTGATGATCGAATATCACGAGGTCTATTTTGACCAGATGGGCCTGCTGGGGGCTATGCTGGCGCGGTGCGGCGGCGAGATGCGCTATTTCGGCTTGACCGATATGCTGTTTGACAAGCAGCGCGATTGGGCCGCCGCCGAAAGCATTGACGCCGCCGTGGTTGAGCTGAAGAAATTCGCCCGCGCCGCTGGCATGAACGATGCCGATGTTGACACCTGCCTGCAGGACCAAAAGATGGCCGAGGCGCTTGTGGCGCATTATCAGGCCAATATCGCCAAGGATTATCCCGGCGACACGTTCAAAGGCACGCCGTCCTTCATCATCAACGGCACGCAGTATGCCAACATGACCTTTGACGAGTTAAAGGTGATCCTCGACGCCGAGCTTGCCAAGTAAATGACCCCCCTTGACGGCGTAAAGGTGGTCGAACTGGCCCGCATTCTGGCTGGCCCTTGGGCTGGCCAAACCCTGTGCGATCTGGGGGCCGAGGTGATCAAGGTCGAGGCCCCCGAAGGCGACGACACCCGCCGCTGGGGTCCGCCCTTTATCACCCAAGGCGATGACACCTCTGCCGCCTATTTCTATGCCACCAATCGCGGCAAACAATCGATCACCTGCGATTTTCGCACCAGTGAGGGACAACAGAAAGTCCGTGATCTGGTCGCTGACTCCGATGTGCTGATCGAAAACTTCAAAGTGGGCGGGCTGGCGAAGTACGGGCTGGATTACGAAAGCCTGCGCCAGATCAACCCGCGTCTGATCTATTGCTCGATCACGGGGTTCGGGCAAACAGGCCCCTATGCCCACCGCGCGGGCTATGATTTTATCATTCAGGGCATGTCGGGCCTGATGTCTGTCACAGGCGAACCGGACGGGCAGCCGCAAAAGGTGGGCGTGGCGGTGACCGACATTTTCACTGGCGTCTATTCCGCCACAGCGATCTTGGCGGCCTTGGTGCAGCGTGGGCGCACGGGGGTGGGCCAGCATATCGACATGGCGCTGTTGGACGTGGCGACCTCGATCATGGCCAATCAGGCGCTGAACTATCTTACCACGGGCAGCCCCCCGGGGATGATGGGCAACGCCCATCCCAACCTGGCCCCCTATGCGGTGTTTGATTGTGCCGATGGCTGGATCATCCTTGCCACGGGAAATGACGCGCAATACCGTAGGCTTTGCACCCTGCTTGGCTTGCCCGACATGGCACAAGCGCCCGAATTCGCCACCAACGCCCTGCGCATCGCCAACCGCGCCGAGATGACCCGCCGCCTGACCGAAGCCACGCGCCGCTTTGACAAGCTGGCCCTTCTGGCTGCGTGCGAGGCCGAGGGCGTGCCGGCTGGACCGATCAACGACCTTAAGGCAGTCTTTGAAGACCCCCAAGTCATGGCGCGCGGCTTGCAGATCGCGCCAGACGGCATCGCCGGAGTGCGCAGCCCCATGAGCTTTTCTGGCGCAGACCTGTCACTGGGCCGCACCGCCCCCAAACTAGGCCAAAGCGACGCAGGGTAAGGGCCGAGGTGACCCTTTCATCCAGACCCTGGCCCTTCGGGCGCGGGCGGCCAAAGGCGCGCACCACCTCGGACCGTAGTAGCAGTACCAAAGGGTGAAAACAGCAACTTAGCAGCAAGCCCCGTTTTGCAGCACTGACGGGCGCCTTGGCATTCCGCCCAAGGTCGCCTTGAAGCATTGTGCGAAGGTTAACAAATTTTTGATTTTATATCCATAAGTTTATACTTTAGAGTTTTTTGATGACACGCCAAGTAATTTCCTTTAGGCCCTAGCGCGCCGTCACATTTCACCGTCTTTTTTCCGAGGTCCTCATGAAACAGAACGTTAAGATTAATGCTGGTCAACGCCCGATCGCCTCTGCCGACACCATGCTAGACAACGGCAACTTGGATCCAAAAAGGTCCATTCCCACCCCCCTCATTTTCAACGGCACTGACGCCGATGACTTTGTGCCCGGTGGAGACGGCAATGACATGTACAATGGCGGTGCCGGCAATGACATTCTGTTCGGTGGCTACGGCTTCGACACGCTTGTTGGTGACGAGGGTTCCGACGAGTTGTTGGGAAATGATGATGATGACTTCCTCGACGGCAGGGACGGCGACGACACGCTTGAGGGCGGCGATGGGAACGACCAGTTCTACGGCGGCACGGGCAAAGATTTGCTTTTTGGCGGCGCAGGTGACGATAACATGATCGACTTCGATGGCGGCGATGACCTTTTGCATGGTGACGAAGGGGCTGACCAATTGTCGGGCTACGCCGGCAATGACGTGCTTTACGGAGGGGTCGGCAATGACAATATTTTTGGCGGCGCAGACAACGACTCACTCTACGGCGGTGGCGATCATGACCAGATGGGCAGTGGCGACGGCGACGACCTGTTGGATGGCGGCACAGGCAATGACAGCATGAGCGGCGGTCAGGGCAACGATACCTATGTGGTGGACGCCGCGGGTGATGTGGTTTTGGAAGGTGAGGGTATCGATGGCGGTATCGATACAGTCCAATCTTCGATCAGTTACTCGCTGGGTGGCAGTTATACGCTGAGTGGAAATGTCGAAAACCTGACGCTGACGGGGAATGAAAACCTCTTGGGCCACGGCAATGGGCTGAACAATTTGATCGAAGGCAACCTCGGCAACAACTCTCTCTTTGGGGTTAACGGCAATGATACGCTGGGCGGCGGCGCAGGAAATGACCTTCTCTACGGCGGGGCGGGCAGCGATACGCTTTATGGCGGCGAAGGCGATGACATGCTGGCGGGCGAGCAGGGCAATGACTGGATGGTTGGTGGTGCGGGCAACGATACCTACGTGGTGAACAGCGCCGGGGATGTCGTTTCAGAATCGAGCGGGGAAGGCAGGGACACAGTCCGATCCTCAATAAGCTACGATCTCGGCGAAGATCTTGAAATCCTGATTTTGACCGGCACGGGGAATATGATCGGGAATGGCAACGGGTCGCACAATGCGATCACGGGCAACGCTGGCGACAACACCCTGTCGGGGGGCGGTGGTAACGACACGATCAACGGGGGGGCCGGGGCTGACTGGATGCTTGGCGATGCCGGCGATGATACCTTTATCGTCGACAACACGGGCGATCTTGCTGTTGATGCCCTGTGGTCTGAACTTAACCAAGATGACCCCTTTGAGCCGTATATGGTCTTCTTTCAAGACGGCATAGACACCGTCAAAGCTTCGGTCGATTACACCATCAGCGAAAATATCGAAAACCTCTGGCTGACCAGCAGCGCCAGCAACGGCACCGGCAACGCGCTGGACAACACGCTTAAGGGGAACGATGCCAACAACAGTCTGATCGGCCTTATAGGCAACGACGCGCTGTTGGGTGGGCTGGGCAACGACACTTTGGACGGCGGTGTTGGCAACGACAGCCTGATCGGCGGCTTGGGCGACGACACCTTTGTCGTCGACATGATCGGCGACAAAGTGTCCGAAGGCGTCAGCCAAGGCACCGATACGGTCTTGTCGTCGATCAATTATACCCTTGGGATCAATGTCGAAAACCTGACGCTGACGGGAAGTGATCCCCTTTCCGG
>CAXNKP010000091.1:0-7749 GCA_964202815.1 Stagnihabitans sp.
TTGACGGGCGCGCTGCGCCAGAAAGAGCGTTTGGCCCAGTTGGGCAGTGCCGTGGCCAAAATCGCCCATGATCTGCGCAACATCTTAACCACAGCGCAATTGTTCGCCGACCGGATCGAGGCCAGCGCCGACCCCGCCGTGGCGCGCGCAGCGCCCAAACTGGTGAGATCGATCAGCCGTGCGGTCAACCTGTGCGAGGCGACATTGGCCTTTGGCAAGGCCGAAGAGGCCCCACCCCGCCTGACCCGCTTTGCCTTGCTGCCCTTTCTTGAGGATTTGCTTGATGGCGAGGGCCTTGCCACCGCAGGCCGTGTGACGTGCCTGATCCAAACCAGCCCGGGGCTGATGATCCGTGCCGACAACGAACAGCTGTACCGCATCTTGGGCAACCTGATCCGCAACGCCCGTCAAGCGATTGAGCAAACAGGTCAAGACGGCACCATCGTGCTAGAATGTGGCGAGGCCGAGGCCGATTGGTGGATCAGTGTGGCCGATACCGGCCCCGGCCTGCCCGTTAAAGCGCGCGAGCATCTGTTTGCGGCCTTTCAAGGCGGCACAAGGGCAGGTGGCACTGGCCTTGGCCTTGCCATCGCGGCTGAATTGGTGCGTGGCCACGGTGGGCGGTTGGACCTGATGCGCTCGGATGCGCGCGGTTCAGAATTCATCATCCGCCTGCCAAAAACGCTAGGCCTCGCCGAAGCCGCCGATTGACGCGCTTTGGCCCTTGCAATGGCGCGCCACTGGGTCTAAATCCGCAACCTTGTGGACTCGTAGCTCAGCTGGATAGAGCATTAGACTACGAATCTAAGGGTCGGGCGTTCGAATCGCTCCGGGTCCACCATGAAATTCAAGGGCTTAGGCAGAGATGCCTAGGCTCTTTTGTTTTAGCAGCACGCCTTCAGCCACTTTTGCGCCCCGCTTCATCGGCACATCGAAGATCAGCATGCCGCACGCCTGGCCAATATGGCGCAAGCGCGCGGCGTGCAAAATCTAAATCTATAGTTTTTTCGCCTTGTTACCTCCGAATGAAATTTTTCTGCACCTTTTTTGCAAAAATAGACCCAAAATGAATCGCATCCTTTTGCTTATTGCCTTTGGCCTGTCTGCCCAAACCGCCTTGGCAGCGCCTCTGTCCGTTCTCACCGTCACCGCCAGATTGACAAGCCTGCCGTCTGAAGTGGCGCTTTCGGGCACGTTGCAAGCCGTCAATGCTTTTCCCGTGGCCTTCCCGCAGGGCGGGCGCGTGATTTCGGTGGCGGTGCAAGAAGGGGACGCGGTGACGGCAGGCCAAGAGCTGGCGCGGGTGGATCCAACCCAAACTGATGCCGCCCTGCGCGCCGCCGTGGCCAATCTGGACGGTGCTGATGCCGCCCTGCGCGAGGCGCAGCAGGCCAGCGACCGTGCAGCTGGGTTGCTCACAAGTGGGGCGGGCACGCGTGCGGATGTGGATACCGCGACCAAGACCCTGTTTGCCGCCCAAGCCAGCCATGACCAAGCCGCGGCCCAGCTCGCCAAGGCGCGCATGGTGCAAGACAACACGGTGCTTCGCGCGCCCAGCGCTGGTACGATCACCACGCGCTGGGCCGAGCCGGGCGACGTCGCCAATCCGGGGCAAAAGGTGCTGACCATCGCCGCAAATGGCGGGCTGGAGGCCGTGTTCAACGCGCCAGACGGCGTGAACCTTGAGGCCTTTCTGGGAAGCCCCGTGACACTGACGCCGATCGACAGCCCTGATCTGACCCTGCTGGGCACGATCAGCGAGGTGTCCCCCTTGGTCGATGCCCGTACTGGCGCTGTTGTGGTCAAGGCCATGCTGAGGGCCGGTGCCCCTGCGGGCGTTGTGTTCGGCACGGCCGTTGTGGGCCGTCTTAAACTGCTGCATCCAAGTGCCATCACCTTGCCTTGGGCTGCGCTAAGTTCGCTTGCAGGCCGCCCTGCGGTTTGGACGGTGAACGCTGCAACGCTGCGTGTGGCCCAAGTGCCCGTCACCGTCAGCGACTACAGCAGCGACACCATAACCCTGTCGGGTGGGGTGCAGGCAGGCGATATCGTCGTCGTCGAGGGATCGCAGCTTTTGTTTCCCGGCCGCAGTGTGGCAATTCTGGCAGGGGGGCAGTGATGCGCCGATTTCTTGTGATCTTGGCCCTCTTGGCCCCTCCGGCCTTTGGCGAAACCCAACCGCAAGGGCCAGAGGCGGCCCTTGTCCGCCCTGTCGTGTCAGAAATCATCACCCCTGGTGCCCCCCAAGCGCGCACTTTCACCGGCACGGTCGAGGCGCAAGTCACCACCACACTTGCCTTCCTGACGCTTGGCCGCGTTGCCACGATGGCGGTCACCACGGGGGACCGCGTTGCAAAGGGTGCTGTGCTGGCAACCTTGGATCAAGTCACCCTGGACGAGGATTTGACGGCCGCCCAAGCCGCGCTGCGAGGGGCTCAGGCACGGGGGCTTTTTGCCGCACAAAGTTTTGATCGCGTGGCAGAACTGGTCAAACGCGGTGTGGCGTCGAGTGCCCAGCAGGAAAAGGCGCAGGCGGCTTTGGACACTGCCAGGGCGGGCATCGTCGCGGCTGAGGCCGATCTGGCCCGCGCCAAGGATGCCGCCAGCTACAGCGCGCTTAAAGCACCGATGGACGGCATCGTAACGGCCACCTTAGTCGATCCGGGCATGGTTGTGTCTGTAGGCACCCCGATCCTGACGCTGGCGGGACTGACCGGGCGCGAAGCGGTGCTGGATGTGCCGCCCGAAACCCTGTCGCTGATGCGCTTGGGCGATGCGTTCGAGGTCACAGGCCGTGGCAGCGCACCCATCAAGGGCCAATTGGTCCGGATTGATCCTTCGGCAGGGACGGGCACGCGCAGCCGCCGCGTCCACCTGACCTTGGTTGATCCCCCGCCCACCTATCGCCTTGGCAGTCTGATTTCGGCGCGATTGGCAGCGCAAAGCCTGTCGGTCATCTCGGTGCCGCTGGTGGCCCTAATCGGCCCGCAAGAGGCTCCGCAGGTCTGGTTGGTTGGCGCCGGACGCAAGGTCTATCAAGCCGCCGTCACCCTTGGGGAGATGTTGGACGACCGCGTGGTCGTGACCAGCGGTCTGAACGCGGGCGATGAAATTGTGGTGCGCGGGGTGACCTCGCTGACCGAGGGGCAAAGAGTGGGGGCCGCTGTCGGCAGCACTGGCGACGAGGGGGCAAACTGATGCACTTTAACCTGTCAGACTGGGCGCTGCGCCATAAATCGTTGATCTGGTACCTGATGCTCGTCTCGATCCTCGCAGGGGCCTTCGGCTATCTGCAGATGGGCCGTGAAGAAGATCCGTCCTTCACCGTCAAAACCATGATCATCCAGGCGGCCTTGCCCGGAGCCACCGCGCAAGAGACCGTCACCCAAGTCACCGAGCGCATCGAAAAAAAGCTGCAAGAGCTTGAGAACCTGAAATACACAAGGTCAGAAACCAAGCCGGGCATCGCCACGGTTTATGTGGAACTGAGCGCCGAAACCAAAGCCCCGGCTGTGACAGCGACATGGCAGCGCGTGCGCAACATGATGGGCGACATTAGCCATAGTTTCCCAACAGAATTCAAAGGGTTCGCCTTTAACGACAGTTTTGGCGATGTCTATGGCAATATCTACGCGTTCACCTTTGACGGCTACTCTGCGGCTGAGGCCAAGCATTGGGCCGAAACCGTGCAAGATGCGGTGTTGCAACTGGGCGACACGGGCAAGGCCGATCTGGTGGGCACGCAAGACCCTGTGATCTATCTGGAATTCTCGGCCCGCAAACTGGCCTCGCTGGGGCTGGATGCGACGGCTGTGCTTGACACCCTGTCCAGCCAGAACGCCATTGTGCCCTCAGGGGTGATCCGCACGGCGGGCGAAAAGGTGATGGTGCGCGTATCGGGCAGCTTTACCGGGGCCAAGGAACTGGCTGCAACCACCTTGCGGGTGGGCGACACCTTCTTTGTCTTGTCCGATGTGGCGCGCGTGTCATCGGGCTATGTTGACCCCGCCAAGGCGCTGTACCGCCATAATGGCAAACCAGCCATCGCCTTGATTGTGGGGATGCGGGCGGGGGCGAATATTCTGCAATTTGGGGCGGACTTGGACCATGTGATGGAAAAGATGGCCCCCACCTTGCCCGTGGGGATTGATTTGCACAAAGTGGCCGATCAGCCGACTGTGGTCGAGGACTCGGTCAACCACTTCCTGCGCGCCTTGGTCGAGGCGGTGGCGATCGTTCTGGGCGTCAGTTTTGTATCCTTGGGCCTACGGGCGGGCTTGGTTGTGACCATGACGATCCCCTTGGTTCTGGCGCTGACCTTTGTGGCGCTAGAGGTGATGGGTATCACTTTGCAGCGCATTTCGTTGGGCGCGCTGATCATCGCGCTTGGCCTATTGGTCGATGATGCGATGATTTCGATTGAAACCATGATCTCGCGGCTGGAATTGGGCGAAAGCTTGGAAAAGGCGGCGCGTGCAGCTTGGTCTTCCATCGCCTTTCCCATGCTGACAGGCACTTTGGTGACGATGGCGGGGTTTATTCCGATTGGGCTGAACACCTCTTCGGCGGGGGAGTACACCATTTCGCTGTTTTATGTGATCGTCATCTCGCTTTTGCTGTCGTGGGTTGTGGCGGTGCTGTTTGCCCCCATCTTGGGCTATACGTTCCTGCCCAAAACCATGAAGCACCATGCCGCCGAACCGGGCCTTGTGCGCCGTGTCTTTCATGCTCTGTTGCGCGGGGCGATGCGGGCGAAATGGCTGACGGTGGCGGTGACGCTGGCGATGTTTGCAGGGTCGATCTATGGCCTGCGGTCTGTGGAAAGCCAGTTCTTCCCCACATCTGACAGGCCAGAACTGATTATCGACATTACACTGCGCAAAAATGCCAGTTTTCAAGCCACCGATGACGTGATGGCTGATTTTGACCGCTGGCTAACCACCCGCCAAGAGGCGTCTTATTGGAGCACCTATGTCGGCCGCGCCGCGCCACGCTTTATCTTGGCCTTTGATGCTATCACCCCGTCTGACAATTTCGGCCAGATTGTCGTTATGACCCCCGATCTGGCAGCGCGCGATGCGCTGAAAGTGGCCGTTTCGGATTATGCCAAAACGCAGGCCGGGATTGATGTTTATGCCAAGTTTCTGGAACTGGGGCCGCCGGTCGGCAAGCCGGTGCAATATCGCCTGTCAGGCCCGGATGTGAACATCGTCAGCGATCTGGGGCGCGACCTTTCGGCGGTTCTTGCGAGGGATGCGCGGCTGGATATGATCACCCAGAATTACAACGAACCCACCCGTGTGGCCCGTGTGGTGCTAGACCAAGACAAGCTGCGCCAATTGGCTGTGACGCAAACCGATGTCGCACAGGCGCTTTATTCGTTGTTTGACGGCGTGACCGTGACCGAACTGCGCGATGGCAAAACCTTGATCGACGTGGTGGCGCGGGGCAGTGCTGCTGACCGATCCGCAATCACTTCGCTGCAAAACCTGCAACTGGGCAATGCGGCGGGCCAACCGATCCCGTTGACATCTTTTGCCAGTTTGGAGTGGACACTCGAACAACCCCTGATCCAGCAACGCAACCGTGTGCCCACCGTCACGGTCAAAGCCGCCGTGATGACCAAGGATCAACCCGCCACGATCACCAAAGACTTGCAACCCGCGATAGATGCCTTTGCGGCCTCTCTTCCGCCCGGCTATGCGGTTGCGGTGGCAGGTTCTGCCGAAAGCAGCGCGGAAAGCCAAGCACCGATCATCGCGGTGGTGCCGATCATGCTGTTGATCATGGTAACGTTGGTGATGGTCCAGATGCAAAGCTTTCGGCGCAGCTTTATTGTGCTGGCGGTGGCACCCTTGGGGATGATTGGTGTGGTGGCGGCCTTGCTGCTGTCCGGCGCACCTTTGGGCTTTGTGGCCATTTTGGGCGTGCTGGCCCTTGTGGGTATTTTGATTCGCAACTCGATCATCTTGGTGCATGAGATTGAAGAGCTGCGCCACAAAGGGCTTTGCATGTGGACATCGGTATTCGAAGCCACCGACAGCCGCGCCCGCCCTATTCTGTTGACGGCGGCGGCGGCAAGTTTGGCGCTGATCCCCATCTCACGGCAGGTGTTTTGGGGGCCCATGGCCTATGCGATGATCGGTGGCATTATTGTGGGCACCTTGCTGACACTGCTGTTTGTGCCCGCCCTTTATTGCGTGGTCTTTAAGGTCAAACGGCTCTGAGCGGGGCTGAAAGGTCCAAGAGCATATCGCGATGCGCAATGACTGCATCGTCGTAAACCTCGCCCACAGCGTGAAAGCCCAGCGCTTGGTAAAAGCCCAAAGCATGGGTCTGCGCGCCCAGTTTTACGCTGGTAACGCCCGCTACAGTCCGAAAGCGCTGCACCGCGTGACGGATCAGCGCCGCGCCAATTCCGCGCCCACGCGCATGGGCCAGCACACAAACGCGCCCAATCTTGCCCACCTCGGCTTGCACCAGCAGGCGGGCTGACCCTATGGCTTGGCCCTCGTCACGCGCCAAAAGGTGAATGGCAACGGCGTCCAGATCGTCCAACGCTTCGGCTTCTGACACGCCTTGCTCGTCAATAAACACTGTACGGCGCAGCGCACGGCACAGGGCGATGTCGCGGGTTTGTGCGATGGCCACGCTCATGCGAAATAGTCCTGCAAGATGCGGGTGTAGATCGCCTTCAGCTTGACAATCTGCGCCACGGCCACCCGCTCATCGACCTGATGCATCGTCTGGCCGACCAGCCCGAATTCCACCACCGGGCAGTGATCTTTGACAAACCGCGCATCCGACGTGCCGCCCGAGGTTGACGCAACCGGTGTTACCCCCGTTTCCACCAACACGGCCTTGGCCACAAGATCAGTGAAAGCACCGGGAGGGGTGAAAAAACTTTCTCCTGATACCGTTACGCGCAACGAAAATACCACTCCGGTCTCTGCCGCCACCGCATCAGCCTTTTCGTGCAGCCAAGCGGTCAGGCTTGCCCCATTATGGCTGTCATTAAAGCGGATATTCACCGTCGCACTGCCCTTGGCGGGGATCACATTCGTCGCCGGATTGCCGCAATCAATCGTGGTGATCGCAAGGGTCGAGGCATCAAAATGTGCCGTGCCGTGATCCAAAGGCTGCGCCTCAAGCGCGCCAAGCAGGCGCACCAGCGCGCTCATCGGGTTGCGGGCGCGGTGGGGATAGGCCGAATGGCCCTGCACCCCCTGCGCCGTAATCCACGCCGTCAGCGACCCGCGGCGACCGATTTTCATCATATCGCCCAAAGTCTTTGGGCAGGTGGGTTCGCCTACCAAGCAATGCGTCATCCGCTCGCCGTTTAGCGCCATCCAGTCCAAAAGGGCCATTGTGCCATCGACCGAAGGCCCCTCTTCATCGCCCGTGATCGTTAAGATCACCGCGCCATCGGGGGGTGTGGCTTGCACAAAATCCACCGCCGCCGCCGCAAAGGCCGCAACGCCCGATTTCATATCGGTCGCCCCGCGCCCGAACATCCAGTCGTCGACCACCGCCGCGCCAAAGGGATCTTGCGTCCACGCCGCAAGATCGCCCACCGGCACCACATCGACATGGCCGTTAAAGCCAAAGCTGCGGTTAGCACCCTTGTGCCCCCAGCGCGCAAACAGGTTGGCCACGCCACACCGATCCGCGCGGTGGCATTCAAAACCCGCCGCCCCCAGAAGCCCTTCCAGAACAGCCATCGCTCCGCCGTCTTCGGGCGTAACCGAG
>CAXNKP010000092.1:0-7657 GCA_964202815.1 Stagnihabitans sp.
TTCTGGACGCTTTCTTAACTGCTGAGCCTTTGGCCCGCGTGGCCTGCGAAACCTTTGCCACCACGGGGCGGGTCGTGGTGGGTGGCGAAGTGGGCCTGTCCAAAGACGCAGACACCAAAGCCATGATGGAGCGGATCGACGCCATTGTGCGCGGTTGCGTCAAAGACATCGGCTATGAGCAAGACAAGTTCCATTGGAAGACGCTGGAAGTGCAAAACTACCTGCACGGCCAATCGGCCCATATCGCCCAAGGGGTCAACCGCGACGGCGCAGGCGACCAAGGGATCATGTTCGGCTATGCCTGCCGCGAAACGCCCGAATTGATGCCAGCCCCCATCCAATATGCCCACGCCATCCTGCGCCGTCTGGCGGAAGTACGCAAATCGGGCGCCGAACCGACCCTCGGCCCCGATGCCAAAAGCCAACTGAGCCTGCGCTATGAAGACGGTGTGCCGGTCGAAGTCACCTCGATCGTGTTGTCGCATCAGCACGCATTGGAAAGCCAGACCTCCGACGATATCCGCGCCATTGTCGAACCCTATATCCGCGAAGTGCTGCCTTCAGGCTGGATCACCGAAAAGACCGAATGGTGGGTGAACCCGACAGGTAAGTTCGTGATTGGCGGCCCAGACGGCGATGCGGGTCTGACGGGCCGCAAGATCATCGTTGACACCTACGGCGGCGCTGCCCCGCACGGCGGCGGCGCGTTTTCGGGCAAGGATCCGACCAAGGTTGACCGTTCCGCCGCCTATGCCGCGCGGTATCTGGCCAAAAACGTGGTCGCCGCAGGCTTGGCTGACCGCTGCACGCTGCAGGTCAGCTATGCCATCGGCGTGGCCAAGCCCCTGTCGATCTATGTCGACACCCACGGCACTGGCAAAGTGGAAGAGGCCCGCATTGAACAAGCTGGTGCGACATGCATGGACCTGACACCGCTAGGCATCCGCGACGCGCTAACACTGAACAAACCCATCTACGCCCGCACCTCGGCCTATGGCCATTTCGGCCGCGCACCCGAGGCGGATGGCGGGTTTTCGTGGGAAAAGACTGACCTGATCGACGCGCTGAAGAAAGCCGTCTGACACCGAAAGGATGGGCCAAAGACAGACCCTTGGCCCATCCTGCAAACCCGCCGCCAGCCAACCACCCCACCCCTTGACCCCAGCGCGCGGCTCTACTATCTGACAACATAGCGCGGGCGTTGTGTAATGGTAAGACCTTAGCCTTCCAAGCTAAAGACACGGGTTCGATTCCCGTCGCCCGCTCCAAAAAATTAAAAAACGTGTTTATTCTCAATGGCTTAACATAATGAGAAGCGAACAAAATGCACATCAGCCACAGCACACGGTCCGGCGGGCTGGACTGCTCTGTTACAACTGCCGTGTCCCTGCACGCGTGACAGAAATCTTTGGTGAGTTCATCCGAATGCGGATCCACTCGCCACGAGCAGCCGAAGCCATGACCAAGCGGGTCGATGCTATCTGGCAGGCAGATACTTTTATACCAACCTGCTCGCATCAACTCGCTTAAAGATGCCACAACCACAAAGACCGCAACGCTGTCAAACGTGGTAAAAGAATATGTCGAGCTGAAACGTGCAGGTTTAGGATCCGATTGTAGCACCGACGGGCCTTTCACTTTGAATTGGCCCAGCAAATATCCTGACGTTGGGCCGCGATTTCATCACCGGTTCTGCCACCTCCGGTGCAGCGCTCAGCGGGGTGGTTGCCGCCAGTTGAACTAGGAACACCAGTTCTAAAGGTTTCTCACCAAAGGCTTTTCGCCCAAGCCAGAGCCAAGGGCCCTTTGCCACAAAACGACGAAAGACCCGATGCTTTGAAGGCCTAAGCTAACCTTTTGGCCCCAAATCGAACAAGGGGAGGGGCCAAAAGCCATGGCCGTTCAAATCGGGATCATGGACAATCGCTCTACGCTGGCCGATAAAGTGGTTGCGATTTTCTGGCCCCATCGCAGAGCCTGCGCTGTGCTACAGCCCTCCCCAACCGCCCGGATTACGGCAGACCAAATGGCACACGCCGCCGCTTGGCGAAATAACCGTAGATCGACGATCATACCCAAATCTGAAATTCGGTTCGAATCAAAATCCACCTTATTTTTTCAAAAACAATATCTTAGGGCTTCTTTCCAAACAGTCGGGCGATCCAGCCGCGGGTGCGGTCGCGGGCCTCTTGCACATCGGCCACGGCGGGGTCGACAATCCTTTCCCAGAATTGCAGCCACATCCTGCGGGCCAACAGCGCCGCCGCTGCCAAGAATCCCAGGATAATCAGGTTCAACCACGGAAAAGAGGTGACATCCGGGCCAGAGACAGCCACGATGCGCACCGCATTGGGATAGATCGACAGGATCGGGATCCGCCAGCCATAATGGGTAATGCGCACCCATTTCGGGGCGGCATCGCTCGACTGGTAATTCGCTGCGGCTGCTTGCAGGCTAGAGCTGTCGTATTTGAAATAGGGCGGCCAGATCCAGCCCGTGTCTTCGTTGCGAAAGACGGTGCCAGTGCTGCCATCCGGGTAAGCCGTATAGATCAGGCGCACAAAGCGGTTGGTTGTGGATTCGGCCGTGCCGGAATCGGGCGAGGCGTAGAAGTATTTGTTGATCCAGCCGACCGTCGTCTGGCGATTGTCCAGCCCGGTGATCCGCACCACATCATTTTGTGGCAGGTTGTAATGCAAGAACCCCGCCACGATCAGTGCCAAAAGTCCCCAGATCGCCCATTTGATCTTGCGCATCGCCTTCTCCTTACCTGTGGTTGACGACATAGGCGATGAGGACCACCAGCACCACAGGGATCACATAAATAAGCCGCAGCGCCCGGTTGCGCAGCGAATGGTCATAAAGCACCATGCCTTGACGCACGAAATCCTCGCGCAAGCCGTCCTCGCCGCCCGCATCAAAGCGGTTTTCCAGACCCTCGCGGTGGAGCGAGCGGAAATAGACCGACAAAAGCCCGTAAAGCACCGACAGTACGATAAATCCGCCAATCAGAAGTTGCAGCATGGCACGCTCCTTGTCTGTCTTCGCAGCTAAGCACGGGGCGAAGTGCCGTCAAGGCGCGGCGATGTTGTCGATCAGGCGCACGCCGCCGATCCATGCAGCGGCCAGCAGGCGCAGAGGGCGCGTCAGATCCGTGCTGGGGCGCATCGTGGCGCTGTCATGCAGGGCCAGATAGTCAACCCTTTCAAATCCCGCCTGATGCAGGGCCGTTATGGCAGCCTCCAGCGTCTTGTCCACTTGCTCGCCTTTGGTGATGCCCGCGACCACCCCTGTCATGGCCGCATAAAGGGCAGGGGCAGCAGCCCGAGCGGCGTCAGACAGGCGGGCATTGCGCGAGGACATGGCCAAGCCATCCGCCTCGCGCAGGGTGGGGCAGGCGATCACCTCGACCGTCATATTCAGATCGGCCACCATGCGGCGCACGACCTGTACCTGTTGCCAATCCTTTTCGCCAAAATAGGCGCGCTCGGCTTGGGTCATGGCGAACAGCTTGGCCACCACGGTGGCCACACCGGCAAAATGCCCCGGGCGCAGGGCCCCTTCCAAAGGGTCTGCCACGCCAAAGACAGCGATTTGGCTGGCGAAATCCACAGGGTAAACCTCCTCTGGCGCGGGGGCAAAGATCGCATCCACCCCAAGCGGGGACAGCAGGGCGGCATCCTCGGCCTCAGTTTTGGGATAAAGTGCCAGATCTTGGGCCGAGTTGAACTGGGTCGGGTTGACAAAGATCGTGACGATCACGCGATCACAGCCAGAACGGGCGGCGTGGACAAGGCTAAGATGCCCCGCGTGCAAAGCGCCCATCGTTGGCACCACGCCAACGATTTCGCCCTTGGCCTTCCAAGCCGCGACTTGCTGACGCAGGTCGGCCACCGTGGTGATCAGCAATGTCACGCGGCGGGATCCGGTGCTGTATCGGCGTAGCTATGTTCGGCTGCGGGAAAGCGGCGGGCGCGCACGTCGGCGGCATAGGCCGCGATAGCGGCGTCGGCGGTTTGGCCAAGTTCGGCATAGCGCTTGACAAATCTGGGGTGAAACGCGGTGAAGGTGCCCAGCATATCATCCACCACCAGCACTTGGCCGTCGCAATCAACCCCCGCGCCGATGCCGATGGTGGGGATCGCCAGCGACTGCGTCAGGCGGGCGGCCAAAGCAGCGGGTACCTTTTCAAGCACGACGGCAAAGGCGCCAGCCGCCTGAACCGCTTGGGCGTCTTGCAAAACGCGCTCGGCATCAGCATCGCGGCCAACGACTTTATAGCCGCCCAAGGTGTTCACAGACTGCGGCGTCAGACCGATATGCCCCATCACAGGCACGCCGCGCGCTGTGAGAAAGGCGATGGTTTCAGCCATACGCGCCCCGCCTTCCAGCTTGACGGCGGCAGCCCCAGTTTCCACCATCAGACGGGCGGCATTGGCAAAGGCTTGGGCGGGGCTTTCTTCATAACTGCCAAAGGGCAGATCTATGACGGCCATCGCGCGCTGCAACCCGCGTGTTACGGCGCGGCCGTGCAAGATCATCATCTCTAACGTCACGCCAAGGGTCGTGGGCATGCCATGCAGCACCATGCCCACCGAATCGCCCACCAAGGCTATGTCGCAATGGGCATCAACCAAACGCGCCATAGGCGTGGTATAGGCCGTCAGTACGACCAAGGGGGCCCGCCCCTTGCGCGCACGAATGTCTGGCGGCAGCACGGGGCGGCGGGCGCCAGATGCTGTGGATGGTGTCGCGCTCATCTTTCACGCCCCCAAGCTTTACTGTGGCGCACTATGGACACGGTTTGCCACCCACCGCAAGAATCTTGCGCCGCATTGCGGCGCAAAACCGGCTTGACCTGACCGCATAGCTGAGGCGCAATGGCGGTGCAAAAGGAGCCCCCATGACCCACCCAACCCTCGTCAAAGTCATCAAAGACGGAATCACCCCAGAAGTCAGTCGCCCCGGCCCTGAGCGGTTGATCGCAGGCGACCCGATTCATACGACCTGGAGCCTGGAAGACACCGGAACGCTGTTTGCTGGCCTTTGGCATTCGACCAAGGGACTGTGGCGCACGCGCTATACCGAATGGGAATATGTCCATATTCTGGAGGGGCATTCGATCCTGACAGATGCGCAAGGCGCGATAACCCATCTGCGGGCAGGCGACAGCTACATCCTGCGTCCCGGGTTTGCGGGCACGTGGGAAGTGGTTGAGCCTACGCTGAAAGACTACGTCATTGTCGTTTAAAACAGGGCGGCTTAGAAGCCGCCCGCTGCTTTTGCTTGGCGCTTGGCGGCCTCTTCCTCGGCGCGGGCAGCAGCGTGATAGGCGGCAAGCGCGGGGTTCGCCGCCTCTGCTGCGGCGAGGGCTGCGGCCTCTTCGATCTTTCTGATCTGATTCTCGGGCGTATCGGGCACGGCGCGGCCATAGGCGTCTTCCATATAAAGCCCCTCAATCGCCAGACTTTCGTCATAACTGCGCACGCGCACCTTGGAGCCGATGTCAACGCGCGCGAAAAGGTCAATGGCGTCTTGGTTATACAGGCGGATACAGCCGGCCGAGGTGGCGTGCCCGATCGAATTGTTGTCGATCGTGCCATGGATGCGGAAGTTGCTGTCCTTGCCGTTGCGGAACAAATACAGCGCCCGCGAGCCCAAGGGATTGTCCAACCCACCCGACATGCCACCGGCAAATTCCAGATAAAGGTCGGGGCGGGTTTTCACCATATTGACGGTGGGGGTCCATGACGGCCACTTTTCCATCCGCCCGATCACGCCCATGCCTTTGAACGACAGCCCCTCACGCCCGACGGCGATGCCATAGCGGGTGGCGATGCCGCCCTCTTCGACCAGATAAAGCTTGCGGGCAAAGGTATCAACTACGATGGTGCCGGGCTTATCGTCACCAGCATAGGGAACCTGGGCGCGCTGATAACCATCGGCCATCAACCGCGGATCCACGGCCGGAATAACAAACCCACCGTCTTCAATCAATTCATAGCCCGGCAAAGGCAGCGGAGGTTCCTGCGGTTCTGGCGGTTCGGGGGCACAGGCGGCCAGCAAGGACAAAAGGGCCAAAGCGGCGCAGGGGGCGAAGAGTTTTATCACGGGCATTCATCCGGCGTGCAATTGTTCGCTTTTCATCAATCGCCTTACGTTGTTTGAGTCAAGCCCTTGTTACAATTCCAAGGCAGCGCCGCGGCAAAATGGCCCTTTACACTGGCTTATTCCAGAGGCCGGGCCGCGCTGATTAACATGATAGGAATCCCGTCCCGAATGGGAAAGGCCAATTGCGCCTGATCGGAAATCAACTCTTGAAGGCGCACATCATAGCGCAAGACTGATTGACTGCGCGGACACACCAAAGATTCCAACATGCGCCGGTCGGTCACCGTCAAGGCAGCGGGGTCTTCGGCTTGGGTCATTGCAGCACATCATCCACACCATTGCTGGTTTGCAGCGAAAACGCGATCAGCGTTTCCAGAACACGGCAACGGTCGGTCAGCGTGCGCGCCTCTAGCAAGGCCTGTTTTTCTTCCGGGGCAAAGGGGCAAAGGATCGACAGGGCGTTTACAAGCAATTCATCTTCCGCCTCTTTCAAAGACGACCAATCCACCCCCAAATTGCGCTGTTTCAAATAACGGGCGAGATTTTCCATGAAAGCATCGCGCCGAAAATCGGCTTCGGTCTTTTCGGCCCGCTGATCAGCTGCATAACCGGTCCAATCCACTTTGCAGCGGCGATAGGGCACAAATCCCTTAACCTCGTCCTCCACCCGAAAGCGCGAAATCCCTGAGAGGGTGACCATATAACGGCCATCGTCGGTTTCGGAAAAGGAACTGATCCGCCCCGCACATCCAACCGAGGACAGCCCCACACCCCCGCCCTGCCCTATACGCGGTTGGATCATGCCGATCATGCGGTGATCAGATTTCAGGCAATCCTCCACCATCGCCAGAAAGCGCGGTTCAAAGATGTGCAAGGGAAGCCGCGACCGGGGCAACAAAATGGCGCCGGGTAGCGGAAAGATCGCAATTGTATCGGGCAGATCGGCATTTATTTTCATATGTTTAAACCTAGTGCGCAGCCAGCCCTTGGCAAAGGGTTACACGAAGATCATTGACGATAGTCGACGACGCCCCGCAAGAACCAGCGGATCTTGCGGCTTCAAAGCCCCAAAGAGGGTCAGCAATTGGGCTTTGGCGGCGCCTTCGTTCCAGTCACGGTCCAGCTTGAACAGGTCAAGCAACTGGTCAATCGCCTCGGCCACGCGGCCGTCGGCATGTAGGGCGGTCGCCAGATCGAACATCACCTGCCGGTTGGCGGGGTCGCGGGCCAAGGCCGCACGCAGCTCTGTCTCGGGCCCGGCATTTGCTGCCTGACGCGCCAGTTCGATCTGCGCACGAGCCGAGGCCAATTCGGGAGACTTGGCTACCTTGGCGGGGGCGGCATTGGCGAAGGCATCGGCCTTGTCGATGTCATCGATGGCCAGATAAGCACGGATCAGGCCGACATAGGCCAAAGCATTCTCTGGCTCTTCGGCCAGGATGGCTGCGAAGGTTTCGGCGGCATCGGCTGCTGCCCCCTCGGCCAGCATCTGTTCGGCGGCTTCCAAAGCCTCGGCCAAGCCTCCATCGGCCCCGCCGCCCATGGC
>CAXNKP010000093.1:0-7591 GCA_964202815.1 Stagnihabitans sp.
CCCTGACGGATTTGTTCGGGGCGCAGGCCGATGTGGGTGGCCGTTGCGGGGGCGGGGCCGAACAGGTCGGCGGGCAGGATGTTGATGCGCGGTTGGCCCGAGCGGCTGGCGGCATAAAGGCTGACGGGGTTTTCGTAAATCTCGCGCGGCGGGCCGAATTGCACCAGACGGCCCCGATCCGGTACACCGACATGAGTAGCCATGGTCATGGCTTCGATCTGGTCATGAGTAACGTAAAGAAAGGTCGCCCCCATATTGGCTTGAATGTTCTTCAACTCTACCCGCAGATCGGCGCGCAACTTGGCATCTAACGAACTCAGCGGTTCATCCATCAGATAGACGGTCGGATTGCGCACCAAGGCGCGGCCAATCAGCACACGCTGCATCTCGCTACCTGACAGGGCGGTGGCCTTGTTGTCAAGCTTGTGGGAAATTTGCAAAATCTCGGCCACTTCAGCGACTTTTCGGGTAATTTCGGCGGGTTTTGTGCGCAAAAGTTGGGATTTAAGGGGAAATTCCATACTTTCCCGCACCTTCGGGTGAGGGTACAGCGAGTATTGCTGAAACACCATAGCCACGTTGCGCTGCGCGGGGGTAAATCCCACCATTGAGGTGCCGCCGATGAAGGTTTCACCCTTATCGGGCCTATCTAGGCCAGACACCATGCGCAGCATGGTCGTTTTGCCCGCCCCCGTTGGCCCCAAAAGCACCACAAAGTTCACGTCTAGCACAGTCAGGCTGACATCGGCCAGCGCTTTGGTCGCGCCGAAAGACTTGGAAACGCTGCGTAAGATAAGCTCAGCCATGGGCTAACACCCTCTGATTGGCGACCGACAAAAGGGCGAGGCCTTGGGGGTCCAACAGGGTGATCGAGCGGGGATCAAGGCGCAGGCCTGTTAGATCGCCGATGGTCACACCCGTGTCAGAACAAATGCGAGCCTTGACCTGTCTATGGGCCGTGTCCAGCGCGACAATCTGCGTGGTGCCCAGATATTCCGTTGCCAGAATACGGCCGCGCAGGCGGGCGGTGTCGTCAAGAAGCACGTTTTCCGGCCGCACCGCCAAGATCAGCGCACCTGCGGCGGGTTGAACGGTTTAAGGAATAGCGACGTTATGACCTGACAGTGCCACCTCCGTGGCCCGCGCGGCAACAGAGCCGTTAAAGCGCAGGAAGTTCATCGGCGGCGAGACGATGAAATTCGCCGCAAAGGTTGTTGCGGGCCAAGCGTAGATATCTTGCGGGCGGCCGAATCGTTCGACCCCGCCGTGGTTCATCACCACGATCTTGTCGCCCATCTGCATGGCTTCTAGCTGGTCATGCGTGACATACACCGTGGTCGCCCCCATGCGGTCGTGCAGAGCGCGCAGTTCTTCGGCCATATGCTCGCGAAACTTGGCATCCAAGGCGCCCAAGGGTTCGTCCATCAAAAAACACGCCGGATTGCGCACGATGGCGCGACCTAGGGCCACGCGCTGGCGATCACCGCCCGATAGCGGCGTTGTTGCAGAACTCACTCTTGAGGCGTAATTTTCCCTTTCCCTGTTGAACTCAGGCCATGCTGCCGATCTCGGCGGTGACGAGCGTATTGAAGCGGTTGATGAGGGCGATGCGGATTTGGATTTTGGCAGTTTGGCGGTCTGGGTCTCTCGCGGCGATGCGTTCGCTGAATGTCTTGAGGCAGCGCATCTTGGCCTCGATCCGGCTTGGGACGTGACGTTGATATCCGGTCCAGAGCTTCCAGAACACCCTTGCATAGTGCTGGGTGGTGCGCAGCGCTTCGTTTCGGGCGATTGCAGCCGGGCAGTCTTCTTTCCACAGCCGGCCGTTCTTGCGGATCGGGAGGATTGGAGTGGCCTGCCGGTCGATGATGGCAGTGTGGCAGCGGCGCGTATCATAGGCCCGTCGGCGGTTGCGGTTCCGATCTCTTCATCCTCAGGGATCTGGTCGAGCAGTTCTGGCAGCACGGGGCTGTCACCATCGCTGCTGGAGGTAAATTCCACGGCGCGGATATCCAAAGTGGCTGTGTCCATTGCAAGATGGACCTTGCGCCACTGGCGGCGACCCTGAATGCCATGCTTTCGGGCCTGCCATTCACCATCGCCCAGGAACTTGATCCCGGTACTCTCGACGAGCAGGTTAAGCAGGCCATTGGCACGCCGATACGGGATCTGGACAGCCAGGGTCTTTTGACGCCGGCACGAGGTCGTCTAATCCGGCACGGCCCAGTCCAGGCCTGGCAACTTCAGCAAGCTGGCCACCATCCCGGTCGATTGCCTGAGCGGCAGCTTGAACAGCACCTTGATGGTCAGGCAAAACTGGATTGCCGCAACCGAGAACACCGCAGGGCGACCGGGGCTACCGTCTGGCAGCGCGAGCCAGGTCATCTCCTTGTCCAGCCAGATCAACAGCGAACCGCGCTTGCAAAGCGACGCAGTCTAGCTGGACCAGTTCGTCGTGCGGTCGCGGGCGGGTGATGGCTTGCTCATGCAGCACGTCTAACCACATGGATTCACATGTTAATCCTCGACCGTCAGAGTTCTGCAACAACGCCCATCAGATGCCCCAAAGTGACGGCCCTAAAGTCAGCGTCGGATCCGGGTTTCAAGGGCTGCAAATTTCCGATCTTTTCATCATCCGGATTGGCAGAAAATGTCGTATCACTTCCATTGCCCAGCCGACCGCCAATCACCGTCATATAGCTTGACCGCTCGATCGCCCCCTTTTCACCCAGTGGATTGGCCCAAAGCGGTGCAGAGGAAAGGGCAGAAAAAACGAAAACCGCGGTCGTGGCCAATTTGCGAAACCGAAAGGAAAAGAGGCAGATAGCAAAGACCCGCAAAACCAAAGGATGCAGATTCACAACCGTGCTTCCTCTCTGGAATGAACTTTTGCGATCAGGGACCCTATTTGCATCAGGGTCAAGGAAAATAAGTGCCGTGTTTTGACCCTCATCGCGCGGGGGGATGCACGATTGCACGGGTAAAACGTCACCCAACTCTCACGCTGGCGCGCAAGAAACTGTTACGCATCTGCGGTTTATTGCAGCCAAAGCGCAGGGGTAAGGCATGATACAGATCACTTCAGGGTTGCAGATTGTGGAATCTGGCCATGTCACGCGGCTGAAGTGGCACAGGCTGCGGCGATCAATGGCGGACCCTGAGTTTGGCACAGCGGTCATGGCCGAGGGGTTCAAGCTTGGCGCGTCGATGGAACTGGACCTGCAAGTGCGCGGCGACGGTGGTTTTGTCGTGCTGCATGACGACACTTTGGACCGCGAAACGACAGGCTCGGGCCGCGTCGCCCAGCACACTGGCGCGCAACTGTCGGCCTTGCGCTACCGCACCCAAGACGCGGCGCTGATCCTCTCCGAGGATCTGGCCGGGATGCTGACCTTGGCCCATCCCGAAGCCCTGTTGCAGTTTGACATGAAAAACACCGCCGAGGAGGTGGGCCAAAAGGGGCTTGACCATTTCTCCGCCTATTTTGCCGATCTGCCTGCAGGCGTCATCCTTAGCGGCGGATCTATCCCGCTGATCCGCGCCTTGGCCGAATGCGCCCCGCAGATTCAACGCGGCTATGACCCAACGGATGACCTGCTGCAGATTTGGCCAGTTGATGGCTTAGTTGGCGTAGAGCGCGCTTTGGTGGCGGTCCTGCGCGATAGGGTCAAGCCAGATATGGTCTATCTGCAATGGGAAATGATCCTTTCGGCGGCCAATTTGGGGCTGGATATGATCGCCCTCTCGCATGCCGAGGGGGTCAAAATTGATGCTTGGACCCATCACATGGAAAACCCCTCCACCGGGTTCAGCCCCGCCGAAGGTGCCGAATTTGCCAAGCTTTTGGCGCTAAAGCCCGACCAGATCACCACCGACGAACCCATTGCAACCGAGGCCGCTTGGGCCGCATGGAGCGCGCTATGAAATCATGGTCCGACACCCCGCAAACGCGGCTGGTAGAACGGCTTAAACCTGTACCGGCCCCCTTGCGCACCCATCTGCGCGAAGGGCCCTTTACCTTTGCGCGCCATGACGCCGCCTTTGATGAACTGCCCGCCCTGCGCGAGATTGAAAAGGCTGGCGCCGCGCCAAAGCGCGGTGGGCTGACGGGGGCTGCCAAGGTAATCTTTTGGAACGTGGAGCGTCTGCGCCATCTGGACGCCATTGCCGCCCACCTGCAAAACCAAGCTGCTGATGTGATTTTGCTGTCCGAAGTGGATCGCGGCATGGCGCGCACAGGCAACAGTGACCGGATCGCGATCCTGTCGGACCGCTTGGGGTTGGGCTATCTTTTTGCGGTGGAGTTTGTCGAGCTTGACCTTGGCGATGTGCACGAACAACGCACGCACGCGGGCGAGCAGAACGTTGAGGGCTTGCATGGGGCGGCCATCTTGTCGGATGTGGTCTTGCACACACCCGCCCTAATCCGCCTTGAACGGCGTGGCAATTGGTATGGGCTTGACCGCCACGAACCCCGCATCGGCAGCACGATCGCGCTGTTGGCTTGGGTGAAGATCGACGGTGAGCGGGTGCTGATGGCCAATGTCCATCTGGAAAGCCACGAAACCCCCGCCTCACGCGGTGAAGATATGCAAAATCTTTTGAATATGATCGAAACCTTGGCCCCCAAAGGCCGCGTGATATTGGGTGGGGATTTCAACACCTCAACCGCATCGCATGGCGAACGCCACGGCGACCCCACAGGCTGGGCCGCACGGCTGGCGGCTGAACCCCTGCGCCTGTTGCGCCCTGACCCTTACGAGCCGCTGTTTGCGGCTGCGGCTGCACTTGGGTATGAATGGCAGTCCTGCAATCTGCCCGATCAGCCCACCACGCGGTATCCTGCAGGATCATCCCGCCCACCCGCCAAGATCGACTGGGTCTTTACCCGCAACCTGAAGGCCCGCGACGTGGCCCTGCTGCCCGCGGTGCAACCCGATGGCACGCCTGCCAGCGACCATGAGGGCTTGGTGGTGACCATCGCTTTGGCCTTATAGGCCAAAGGGGTTCAGCCCACAAAGATCGGATTGGTGACGGCGTGCAGCCGCCCCGTGGCATCGCGCAATTCGGCCATGACAAAGACCTCAGCGCCCACGAACTCCGCCCGTCCAGCGGCATTGGATGCGGCGGGGTGATGGCTTTGCACCCCTTTTGCGTCGACAAAGCTGAGAGTCAGGGCAACGTCCTGTGACTGCCAGTCGGCCTGAAAGACAGCGCCTTGGTCTGTCGTCTCGCCCATGGCGGCCAGCCCGCCTTGCGTGGACTGCGCCTGCAAAATCAGCCGGGGGCCCGAGGACAGGTAGTTTCGCCCCGCCTGAACCGCTTGCAAAACATCCAAGGCTGTCAGGCCATCGGCCTCGACATGGTTAAAGCCCACCTGCCCCATGCCGCCCTCTGGCCCGTGGATGTCGCTTCCCGCCGTGGCACGCAGGCGGTGGCCTTGGGCAAGCCACTGGCGATACAGCGTCAGCCCCTCTTCGTTGTAATCCGACCAAGGGCCGCCATTCCAGATTTCGACCAATCCGGCATTGCCCGGGCGCATATCGTCATATTCCCATCGACAGCCTGTGCAGGCCGGATCGCCGGGCGACATCGGGTGGGCGATGACAAAAAGTCCACCCTTGCCCATGATATCAGCCGCAAGCATCGGCATGGTTTGCCCCGTCACCGGCCCCACCCGCCATTGTGGCAGATGTTCCACTCCCAAGGCCACAGCATGGCCCCAATGGGTGGTCAATTCCATCCCCCCCAGCGTCAGCAAATCATCGCCCGCCATGGAATGCACCTCGGCATGGCCAGAGGTGGTGTTGTGATCCGACAAGGTCATGAAATCCAACCGGCGCCCGCGTGCCCAAGCGACCAGATCGGCAATCGACCAACTGCCGTCGGAATGCAGCGTATGGGCATGCAGATCGCCGCGATACCAGCCACGGCCCCGCGCTTGGGTCGTGGCTGCGATAAAGGCGGGTTGCGCGGCGATGGGGGTGGTTTGGCAGTCGATTTCGACCACGTAATCAATCCGACCCATCACGCGGAAACAATCCAAGTACAGCGTCCAGGTGCCCGGTTCGATCTTGCCGGGCAGATAGCCCGGCGTGGCCGACGTTTGCGAAATGGCAAAGTCCCAGACCGGATTGTTATGCCGCGCTCCGCGCGGGCCTGCGGGGCCAAACAGGCTGAGCGAGATCATATTGTCAAAAAATGCCCCCGCTTCGCGTTGTGGAGAGGCTTTGAAACGCACGACCAGTTGGGTTGTGCCTTCAGGTACTTCAAAGGTCAGGGGCACATGGGCCTTGTGATGGCTCGCATCAAGTTGTCCGGTCAAGGTCATGCTGTGGCTCCGGCGGTTTGGGCGGGAAGGGGGGATTGTGCGAGGCCGATCAGCACCCCGTCGCGAAAGGCGTGCAAGCGGCGGGGCAGCAGGGTTAGAAGGCGGCCAAGATCAGGGGCTTGGTCGCGCGGGCAGGTCCATGTGATCAGGTCGCCTGCCTCGGTCATCAGGTTGACCTTGGTCACAGGGCCAAGGTCGATCACCCGCGTCACGCGGGCGGCGGCACCCTTGGCGTCGAGGTAAAGATCCTCAGGCCGGCAAAGAAGCGCCATCTCGCCGTCCGGCAGCGCCATGGGCAGGTCTAGGCCATACCAATCCGCAACCCCTTGCCGCAGCGTGGTGGTGCAGGTGTTCATCGCGCCGATGAACTGCGCCACACCCAAGGTCGAGGGGTTTTGATACAACGCGCCGGGCGGGCCCACCTGTTCCACACAGCCGCCCTGCATCACCACGATGCGGTCGGCCAGTTCCATCGCCTCTTCTTGGTCATGGGTCACAAAGATTGTGGTCAGGTCCAAGCGGCCCTGCAACGCCTTAAGCTCTTCGCGCAATCCCTTGCGCAGATGGGCGTCAAGGGCCGAGAAAGGCTCATCCATCAGCAAAACCTTGGGCTCCACCACCAAACACCGCGCCAAGGCCACCCTTTGCGCTTGCCCGCCCGACAATTCCGCAGGAAGGCGTTTGGCAAAGGCAGCAAGCCCCACCAGATCCAGCACGGCGGCTGTCTTGGCGGCAATCTCGGCCTTGGGCAAGCCGCGCACGCGCAGGCCAAATCCCACATTCTGCGCCACACTCATATGCGACCACAAAGCGTGGCTTTGAAAGACCATCGCTGTTGGGCGGCGGTTGGCTTGGGTGGCCGTCATATCAACACCTTCGATCCGGACCGACCCGCTGTCACAGTCGGTCAGGCCCGAGATGATGCGCAGCAAGGTGGACTTGCCGCAGCCCGAAGGCCCAAGCAGGCACACCAACTCACCCCGCGCGACCGCAAAAGAGGCGTCGCGCACGGCGGGGGTGCCTTGGTACATCTTCGTGATGGCGTCAATCTGCAGCATGTCAGGCTCCAAACCCTTGGGCGATGCCCTTTGAGGTCATAAATCGGCGGCTTAGCAGCAGCAAAACAAAACATGGCACCCAGATCAGCACGCACAGCACCGCGGCCTCTTGCACGATGATTTGGGCCGATAGGGTCATCAGCAACAAGGGCATGGTGGTGACAGTGGGCGCGCCGATCAGAAGGGCGCTGTCGACCTCAAA
>CAXNKP010000094.1:0-7565 GCA_964202815.1 Stagnihabitans sp.
GCCTTCATCGCCTCTTTAATCTCGCTCATCAGATCATCGCGCAATGCCATTTTCGTCCCCATTTGTGCTTGAGCGCCACCTTATCTGCCACAGGCCCGTCACGCAACCAAGGCGCGCAAAATCAACCCGCTGAAATCACGCGGTTTTCTGAAATGCACCGCACCTTGACCCCACAGGCCGCAGCCCTTAGGTTGCGCCCGCTTGACGCCCCCCGCCCATAGGAGTTGCCCAATGCCGCATCCGGCCGAAAAACCCACCGCGTGTCTGGCCCTTGCCGATGGCACGCTGTTCTTCGGCCTCGGCTTTGGCGCTGAGGGGGAAACGGTGGCCGAGCTGGTCTTTAACACCGCCATGACCGGCTATCAGGAGATTATGACAGACCCGTCCTATGCGGGCCAAGTGGTGACCTTTACCTTCCCCCATATCGGCAACACCGGCATCACAGCAGAAGACGACGAGACAGCAACCCCCGTGGCCGCTGGCATGGTGGTGAAGTGGGATCCGACCGAGCCGTCAAACTGGCGCGCCACGGGCGATCTGGTGGCATGGATGGCCGCCAAAGGCCGGATCGGCATTGGCGGGCTAGACACCCGCCGCCTGACCCGTGCCATTCGCCAGCAAGGCGCGCCGCATGTGGCGCTGGCCCATGACCCATCGGGCAATTTCGACATTGCCAAACTGGTGGCCAAGGCACGGGCGTGGAAGGGCCTGATTGGCCTTGATTTGGCCAAGGGCGTGTCGTGCGCGCAGTCTTACCGCTGGGACGAACAGCTTTGGGCCTGGCCCGAGGGGTATACCAAGCGCCAAGGCCTTGGCCTGCGCGTGGTGGCAATCGATTACGGGGCCAAGCGCAATATCCTGCGGTGTCTGGCGTCAACAGGCTGCGAGGTGACAGTGCTTCCCGCCACGGCCACGGCGGAAGATGTCTTGGCGCTGAACCCCGAAGGTGTGTTTCTATCAAACGGGCCAGGCGATCCGGCGGCCACGGGGGCCTATGCCGTGCCGATGATCCAAGGCGTGTTGAACGCCGATCTGCCACTGTTTGGCATTTGCCTTGGCCACCAGATGCTGGCTTTGGCCCTTGGGGCCACCACGGTAAAGATGAACCACGGCCACCACGGGGCCAACCATCCGGTCAAAGACCTGACTACGGGCAAGGTGGAGATCACCTCGATGAACCACGGCTTTACAGTGGATAGCCAGACGCTGCCCAAGGGCGTGAGGCAAACCCATGTCAGCCTGTTTGACGGATCAAACTGTGGCATCGCGGTAGAGGGTAAGCCTGTGTTTTCCGTGCAATATCACCCGGAAGCCTCTCCGGGCCCGCAAGACAGCTTTTATCTTTTTGAACGCTTTGCCCAAGCCATGCGGGCCCGGCGGGGGGCTTAAGGCGCGGCGCGGGGCCTTGTGGATAAAAGCGGGATAAATTCTGTATTTGTGCCCATTTTTGTTAAGCTTGTCTTTACCTTGACATGGTGATGCTCGTCCAAGGCCCGATTGGGGCCAAGGGGGGGTGATGCCTGTCTCGCAGCGCTTGGCTGATCTGAAAACTGTCCCGGCCCCCTATGTGCCCGGCGGCAGGATTTTGCACCCTTTTCGCCCCGATACGGCGCCTGCAGCCCCGACGGGTGCACCCGAAAGCGACCGGCGGCTGGCGGCGACGCTTCTGCGCGATGGCATCGTGTCGCCCCACCGATTGATCGCCTCGCTGGCCCATGTGAAAGACGGCCCGCCGCATCAGTTGGTCGAGGTGCTGCTGGAGCGCAATCTCGTCGACGAGGCGCAGCTTTTCGCGGTGCTGCGGCGGCAGACGGGCTTGGGGCAGGCCGATCTGTCCGCCCCCTTTGATCCGGGGTTGATTGACCTTTTGGGCGCGGGGTTTTGCCTGTCAGAACGCCTGCTGCCTCTGCGCCAGATCGGGGCTGCCACGCTGATTGCCGCCGCACATCCTGACAGTTTTGTGCGCCACCAGCACAAGTTGACGCAAGCCTTTGGTCCGATTCTACCCAGCCTTGCGCCATCGCCCCAGATCGAAGCACGGATATTGGCCGTCCGTGGCCCGGCTTTGGCACGGGCGGCAGAAACCACGGTGCCGTCTGAGCTGTCCTGCCGCAGTTACCGCAAGGCCAGTCGCGAAACCTTGTGGCTTTTGGCCCTAGCGGCGGTTCTTGCCCTGTTGGCGCTGCAGCCGATTTTGGCGGTTTTGTCAGTTTGGGCTATGGGCACGCTGGCCTTGACCACGGGCCTGAAGCTTGCGGCCTTCATCGCCAGCCTGCGCCCCCCCCCGCTGGAGGCCGCCAACCCCGCCCATTTGGCGAGGCTGCCCACCGTGTCGATCCTGGTGGCGCTTTACCGCGAAAGCGATATCGCGGCGCGACTGGTCAAGCGCTTGGGCGCGCTTGATTATCCGCAAGGCTTGCTGGATGTCGTTCTGGCGGTGGAGGAAGACGATAAAATCACCCGCCAAGCCCTGTCGCGGGCAAATCTGCCCGTTTGGATGCGCATCGTCGTCACCCCCGCTGGCAGGGTCAAGACCAAGCCCCGCGCCTTGAACCACGCCTTGACCCAGTGCAGGGGCACGATCATCGGCGTCTATGACGCCGAAGATGCGCCCGCCCCCGACCAGATCCACAAAGTGGTTGCGCGTTTTGCCCAAAGAGGCCCCAAGGTCGCCTGTCTGCAAGGCGCACTGGATTTCTACCATCCGACCAACACCTGGCTCGCCCGCTGCTTTACGCTGGAATATGCGGGCTGGTTCCGTGTGATTTTGCCCGGTTTGCAGCACTTGGGGATCCCCCTGCCCCTGGGCGGCACAACGCTGTTCTTTCGCCGCGATGTGCTGGAAAAGCTGGGCGGTTGGGATGCTTACAATGTCACCGAAGACGCCGATCTGGGCATCCGTCTGGCCCGCGCCGGCTACCGTACCGAGATTTTGTCCACGACCACGCTGGAAGAGGCCACTTGCCACGGGATGGCTTGGGTCAAGCAGCGCTCGCGTTGGATAAAGGGCTATATGATGACCTATCTCACCCATATGCGCGCGCCGCGCCGCTTGTACCGCGATTTGGGGGCGTGGGGGTTTTTAGGGTTTCAAATCCTGTTTTTAGGCAGCATCAGCCAGGCGCTTATGGCCCCTGTGCTTTGGTCGTTTTGGGCCCTGGCGGCGGGGCTTGGCCATCCTTTGACGGGTCTGTACAGCCCAGAGGCGCTAAGGGCCATGGCCATGGCCTTTGTGGGCTGTGAGGGGCTCTCGATAGCTCTGGCACTTTTGGGTCTGAAACGCTCGGGGCAAAAGCTAAGCGCCTTTTGGGTGCCGACCTTGGCGCTGTATTTCCCCCTGCAATGCCTTGCCGCCTATAAGGCCGCCTATGAAATGCTCGTCAATCCGTTTTTCTGGGACAAAACCTCTCATGGCGCCTGTCACGGGTTGCCCCTGTTCAGCGCATCTTCAATTCGCCCGCCTCCACCCGCAACCGTGTCTCATAAGCTTTGGAAATATGCACCTTAAGGGCTGCATAAGCAGCATCGGCATCGCGCGCCTCAATCGCGGCCACGATCCCCTCATGCTCGGCGAGGGCAGGGCCATCACGGCCCTCGGCGGCAAAAGAGGTATTGGTCATCAGCGCCATTGACCGGTGGACCAGATCGAGTTGCTGCACCAAAAAACGGTTATGGCTGGCCAGATGGATCTGCTTGTGAAAGCGCTTGTTGGCCCGCGACAGGGCACGCGGATCGCCGCCCAACAGGGCCATGTCCTCGGCCACCATCGAGCGCAGCACGCGCATCTCTTCATCTGTGGCATGGCGCGCGGCCAAGCGGGCCGCCAAACCTTCCAATTCGGTGCGCACAGCGTAAAGTTCAGCCAGTTGATTATGGTCTAACGAGGCCACGATCAAACTGCGCCCATCGCGCGTCAGCATCGATTGGGTTTCCATGCGCTGCAATGCCTCGCGCACGGGGGTGCGGCTGACGCCGAAGCGGTCGGCCAGATCGGATTCCACCAAGCGGTCGCCGGGCTTGTAAACCCCGGCCTCGATCGCCTGCAGGATCAGTGTATAGGCATCCTTGGCCATACGGCCCCCCCAATTTTTGCAGCAAAGCCTAGCGAAGCGCACGACAAGGCACAACCCATGGACGCGGCGCATCCAGCGGGCTACATCTTCTGGATGCGCAATGACTTCTCACACATCCAAACATGGGTCTTCGACCTGGATAACACGCTGTACCCGCCGCAGATTCGCCTGTTCGACCAGATCGAGGTGAAGATGACAGCTTGGGTGATGCGCGAATTGGGTGTAGGCACAACCGAGGCCAACCGGCTGCGCCAGCACTATTGGGATACCTACGGCACCACTTTGGCGGGGCTGATGCGCGAACATGGGGCTGATCCCGCCCCCTATCTGACCGAGGTCCATGATATCGACTTTTCGGTGCTGCCCGCCGACCCCGCCTTGGCCGCCGCCCTAGCGGCCCTGCCCGGGCGGCGGATCGTCTATACCAATGGCAGCGCGCCCTATGCCCATCAGGTGCTGCACGCGCGGGGGCTGTCTGGCCTGTTTGACGCGGTTTACGGGATTGAAGAGGCAGGCTTTTTACCCAAACCCGAACGCGCCGCCTTCGATGTGATCTTTGCCGCCGACGGCCTTGATCCGCGGCATGCCGCGATGTTCGAGGATGACCCGCGCAACCTCGCCGCCCCCCATGCGATGGGAATGCGCACCGTCCATGTCGCCCCCAAACCCCTTAAGGCGCGCCATATCCATCATCACACCGACGATCTGGCGGGATTTCTGACCAAAGTGATCTGACCTCTTCGCTTTGCAGCCCGCACGACCTAGATATGAGGCGAACGGAGGCGACCATGCACACTACGACAGATATCCTTATCTCCGGCGGCGGGGTTGCCGGCCTGACAACGGCGGCGGCCTTTGGCACAGCTGGGTTCAACGTGCTATGCATCGAACCAACCCCGCCCGTGACCGAGGCCGCAGCCCCCGGGGCCGATCTGCGCACCACGGCCTTTCTGACGCCCTCCATCACCGTGCTGCAAGCCGCAGGTCTGTGGGACCGCTTGGCCCCGCAGGCCACCGCGTTGCAAATCATGCGGATCGTCGATGCGGGCGGGAAGATACAAGAACCCCGCCAGATCAAAGACTTCGATGCAAGCGAAGTCTCCGACCAGCCCTTTGGCTGGAACCTGCCCAACTGGCTGTTGCGCCGCGAGATGCTGGCGCGTCTGGATGAATTGCCCAACGTCACTTTGCGCACCGGTGTGTCAACCACCGCCCTTGTGACACGGCAGGACGAGGCGCTTGTCACCCTGTCAGACAGCACCCAAGTGGCGGCGCGTTTGGTAATTGCCGCAGACGGGCGCAATTCCACCATGCGGACGGCGGCAGGCATTGGCGTCAAAACCCTGCGCTACGGGCAAAAGGCCCTGACCTTTGCCGTCACCCATCTGGTGCCGAACCAGAATATCTCGACTGAAATCCACCGTTCCGGTGGGCCCTTCACGCTGGTGCCCCTGCCAGATATTGACAGCAACCCCGCCTCTGCCGTGGTCTGGATGGAGCGCGGGCCCGAAGCACTGCGCCTCTCCTGCCTCTCCACGCAAGCCTTTGAGGCAGAGATCAACGCCCGTTCCTGCGGGATCTTGGGGCCTCTGACGCTGGCCTCAAAACGCATGGTTTGGCCCATGATCGCGCAACTGGCCCATGCCATGGCGGGTCAACGCGTGGCGCTGATGGCCGAAGCCGCCCATGTCGTGCCCCCCATTGGCGCGCAAGGGTTGAATATGAGCTTGGCTGATCTGGCCTGCCTGCTGGACCTTGCCCAAACCCTGCCCTTGGGCAGCGATCAGATGTTGCAAACCTACCACCGCCGCCGCCATGCCGAGGTCACGGCCCGCGTCTTGGGAATCGACGCGCTCAACCGGGCCTCTATGGCGCAACTGCCCTTGCTGCGCGATTTGCGGGCGGTCGGGTTGAACCTGCTGCACCGCATCACACCCCTGCGCCGCACGCTGATGCGGGCCGGATTGGGTTTGCGCTAGGGGTTTTTGAAACGTCTCAAGGGCGTCAAGCGCGGGCCATCCGCGGCCCGCACCACTGAATGCTACGCAGGCATGGCTGCATCCAGCGCTGTCGTCAGACGTGCGATGGTCGCAGGCACGTCTTTAAGCTTGTCCAAGCCAAACAGCCCCAGCCGGAAACTGCGATAATCCGCCCCTTCGCCCACCTGCAGCGGAACGCCGGCGGCGATCTGATAGCCTGCGGTGCGAAACTTGGCCCCCGTCTGGATATCGGCGTCTTCGGTAAAGCTGACCACCACACCCGGCGCGGTAAAGCCCTCAGCCGCGACCGAGGCGACACCGCGCCCAGACAAAAGTGCGCGCACCTGACGGCCCAAATCCCATTGCGCGGCCTTTGCCGCCTCAAACCCCATGGCTTTGGTTTCCAGCATCGCATCGCGAAAGCCTACCAAGGCATCGGTCGGCATCGTGGCATGATAGGCATGCCCGCCACCCTCATAAGCAGCCATCATGGCACGCCATTTCTTCAAATCCACCGCGAAGGAATTCGAACTCGTCTCAGCCATCCGCGCCTCTGCCAAGGGCGACATCACCACAACCCCTGCCGAAGGCGAAGCCGACCAGCCCTTGTGCGGGGCCGAAATCAGCACATCGACGCCGGTTTCCGCCATATCCACCCAGATGCACCCGCTGGCGATGCAATCCAGCACCATCAGCGCCCCGACCTCATGCGCGGCTTTCGCCATGGCTGCAATATAACCATCGGGCAGGATAATGCCGGAGGAGGTTTCGACATGTGGCGCAAAAACCGCATCGGGCTTGACCTCGTGGATCTTGGCCACCACCTCTTCAATCGGCGGCGGCGCAAAGGGCGCGCGGGGTGCGTTGCCCGCGCGTTTGGCCATAATCACATGGGTTTCGCCTGCAAAGCCGCCCGCCTCGAAAATCTGCGTCCAGCGGTAGGAAAACCAGCCGTTGCGCACGATCATGACCTTGCCTTGGCCAAACTGCCGCGCCACAGCCTCCATTGCATAGGTGCCACCGCCGGGGATCAGGGCCGTGGCCGTGCCGTGGTAAACCTCTTTCAACAGGGCCGAGATATCGCGCATCACCCCTTGAAAGCGCTGCGACATATGGTTCAAAGACCGGTCGGTGAACACGACCGAGAATTCTTGCAATCCCTGCGGGTCGATATGGGCGAGTGGCAAAGTCATCTGGATCTCCCTACTTTTGCCAAAACTAGCGCAAGTTTCCTGCGCGGCAAAACCCATTTCCGACAGATTTCATCCAATTGGCCCCGCGCGGCGCTCTTCTGTCAGCAAAACATTGGCCTCGACATTGCCCACCCCCGGCAAGGTCATGATCCGGCGGCGCAGCACGCGTTCAAAGTCGGCGATGTCGCGGGCCACCACGCGCAGGCGGTAGTCAAACAGCCCCAAAACATGCTGCACCACCTGCACCTCAGGAATGCTCGCCACCGCGCGCTCGAAATCCTCCAGCGAGACGCGGCCTTTGGCGGCCAGTTTCACCCCCA